>JABMQB010000211.1 GCA_013203525.1 Mariniphaga sp. | reverse complement strand
GGCATTGCCATTTGAGGATCTTTATGAAATCCGGTTAATGTCCCATCGTAATCAAGGAATATAATTCTCTTACTAGTTTCATTATAATCCTCAACTATTTTTTTAACAACACGGTTATTTACTTTCCGTGTAAAGTTAAACTCCTGAAGCTTTTTAACTTCTTCGAGCCCATTAATAAAATCATTAGCCCATCGTTCCTCATTATAAATTTTCAGCCTTTTCTGTAGAACTGAAATTCGCTCCTTTTGTTCAGGAACAGACATATTTAAAGCCTGATAGATTGCATCAGCTACTTCGGTGCGATTATTAGGATTTACAATTATCGATTCACCAAGTTCCTTGGCGGCACCAGCAATTTCACTTAAAATCAACACACCATTTTTCTCAGTTCTGCATGCTATATATTCTTTTGCATTCAGGTTCATCCCATCGCGTGTAGGTGTAATCAATGCAATATCAGCACTGCTATATAATTCAATTCTTTCAAGCCTGTCGGTAGCCCTGTAAAAATACCAGATTGGCACCCATCCTATATTTCCATACATACCATTTATCCGCCCAACAAGCTCATCCATTTGTTTTTTCAGATCCTTGTAGTCCGATACATTTTCACGCGAAGGGCTTACAAATAAAAATAAGCTAACCTTTTCATTGTATTCGGGATGGTTTGTCAGAAACAATTCAAATGCCTTAATACGATCAGGAATCCCTTTTGTATAATCAAGCCTGTCAATTGAAAGAATTATTTTTCGATCTTTTCCACGGCTTAAATATGTTTTCAATTCTTTATGAATAACCGATTCCTTTTTCCCGGATACATTTTGCAATTCCTTTGCTGTGTTATTAAAATACTCAAAATCAATCCCCTTTGGAAAGGCATCTACCTTTACAATTCTTTCATCAAGCCTGATCCGGTTAAAAAATGTTTCATACCCAAGTAGCCTGCGAACGCAGCTCATAAAATGCCGCTGATAATCATAAGTATGGAATCCTATCAAATCAGCATTTAGTATACCTTCCAATAATTCCATCCGCCAGGGTAACAATCGGAATATTTCATATGATGGAAATGGAATGTGTTGAAAATAACCAATTGAAACATTTGGAAATTTCTCTCTGATCATTTGCGGAACTAACATCAAATGATAATCATGTATCCAAATAATATCATCTTCATTTACATATTTTAATATCTTATCCGCATAAATCTGATTTACTTTTTTATAAGCTTCCCAGTGTGAAGGATTATACTTCGTTATCAGTGTAAAATAATTAAATAAAGGCCAAATAGTATGGTCGCAAAATCCTTCAAGAAATTCATTACGTAGTTGTTGATTCAGGTAAATTGGAATACAATTATCTTTTCTGAATTTATTATCAAGTTCAATTTTTTCTACTTCACTAACTTCATCTATATTTACACCGGTTCGCCCTATCCATTTTATATCAAATGATTCATAAAAATTATTTAAGCCTGAATCAAATCCATCTGTTATCGGGACTAATTCTTTTTTACCCTCTTCATCTTTTACCTCAAGCGGTAATCGGTTGGCTATTAAAAACAATCTGTTCATAACATCGAATTTTTGTAGTAATTAGCAAAGTTCCGCTTTTTGTAATATAGCTTTTTTTTTGCTACTCTCATATATTTTCCCGTTATTATATCAAACAGTTTACACTTATAAATGTTATAATAAAAAACTATTTTATGACTAATACTTTATCCTTTGGAGCCGTGATTTTTGATATGGACGGAGTAATTACAAAAACAGCACTTACCCATGCAGCAGCCTGGAAAAAAATGTTCGACGAATTCTTACGAAAAAGAGAAACTGAGCATGGTGAAAAATTTGTTGAATTTACACATGCAGGCGATTATTTACCTTATGTTGACGGAAAACCCAGATATAAAGGGGTTGCCTCCTTTTTAGAATCGCGGGGAATAAATATTCCTTTTGGAGAACCTTCAGACTCGCCTGATGCAGAAACATGTTGCGGATTAGGAAACCAGAAAAATGTGGCATTTAACCAGGTGCTTGATAAAGAAGGTGTTGCGGTATACCCTTCAACCGTTGAATTAATTCACGAACTAAAAGAAGCCGGAATTAAACTCGGAGTTGCCTCATCAAGTAAAAATTGCAAACCAGTTCTGGAAACTGTTAATCTGCTAGGCTTATTTGATGCACGGGTTGATGGAGTTGTATCGGCAGAGCTTGGATTAAATGGCAAACCGGAACCTGATATTTTTACAACTGCCTGTGATATTGTTGATGCAAAATATTCAAATTCAATTGTTGTTGAAGATGCCGTTTCAGGAGTACAGGCTGGTGCTAAAGGAAAATTTGGATTAACCATTGGTGTTGCACGTGAAAATAACGCAAAAGAACTTGCTGAAGCAGGTGCCGATATTGTTGTGGAAGACCTTGAAGAAATTGGTGGATTGGAAGGATTAAATAAAATATTTTCAGAATTGAATAAATAACCATTTATGTCCGAATTTAAAGACAATAAGAAGCATAATCCATGGTCGCTGGAATATTATGATTATGATCCCAAAAAAGAAAAATCTAGGGAGTCTCTTTTAACTATTGGAAACGGATATCTTGGGACAAGAGGAGCACTGGAAGAAGTAAGGGCTGAAGAAACCAATTATCCGGGAACCTACATAGCCGGATTATACAATCGCCTGATTTCAAAAGTTGCAGACAGGAATATTGAAAACGAAGATTTTGTAAATACTCCAAACTGGCACCATATCAATTTCAGAATAGATAATGGTGACTGGTTTAATATCAATGAAGTTGAAATTGTTTCAATAAAAAGAATACTTGATTTTAAAACGGGTGTCCTTTCAAAAGAACTTGTTGTTAATGACAAAAATGGGCGTAATACACAAATTAACAGCTACCGGTTTGCGAGTATGGCAAATCCTCATCTGGTTGCAGTTCGGTACAAATTGAAACCCTTGAATTATTCGGGATCATTAGAAATAAACTCGATTACAAACGGCAATATTAAAAACAGCGGAGTAGCACGTTACAATGATTTGAGCCAACAACATTTAATGCCTCTTACACAAGAAGCCAAAAATAATACTTCCTGGTTTTCAGTTAAAACAACACAATCAGACATTGAAATTGCACAGGCAACAAAGTATTCAACCTATAAAAATGGTCAAATCGAAAACGTAAAATTCGACCACATTATTAAATCCGGTGAAATTAGTTCCAGCTTCGTTACTGATATGAGCAAAAATGAAGAAATATCACTCGAAAAAGTTATTGCCATTTTTACTTCTAAAAACGATGATGTAAATAATCCTCTTGAAAGCAGTAAAAAACTTTTAAAATCTGTTGGTTCATTCAGTTCAGTTTTAAAAGAAAGCAAAAAGGCATGGGCAAAAATATGGGATACTATTGATATCGAAATTGATGGTGACCCAAAATCTCAGATGCTAATCCGCCTTCATCTGTTTCACCTGATGGTAACCGCATCGCCAAATAACGTAAATATTAATGCAGGTATTCCGGCTCGGGGATTACATGGTGAAGCTTACCGTGGACATATTTTCTGGGATGAATTGTACATCATGCCAGTGTATTACCTTTTTTACCCCAATGTAGCAAAATCAATTTTGAATTACCGTATCAAAAGGCTGAATAAAGCACGGGAATATGCAAAAGAATACGGTTTCAAAGGGGCAATGTTCCCATGGCAAAGCGGTAGCGATGGCCGTGAAGAAACCCAAACAATACACTTAAATCCAATATCAGGGAAATGGGGTGATGATTACAGTTCACTTCAACGCCATATCTCAATTGCCATAGCTTACAACACCTGGCACTATTTTCAGGTTACTAACGATATCGGGTTCATGGAAAAAGGCGGAGCAGAAATGTTCCTTGATATTTGCAGATTTTGGGCAAGTAAAACGGTTCTTGATAATTCTACCGGGCGTTATAGTATTTTAAAAGTAATGGGGCCCGATGAGTTTCACGAAGAACATAAATCAAGCCCGGAAGGTGGTTTAAAAGATAATGCCTATACCAATATTATGGTGGCATGGCTTTTCAAAAAAGCATTTGAAACTATTAGCAAACTTCCTAAAAAATCAATAGAAAACATAACATCAAAAATTAATCTTGGAGAAGAAGAATTAATTTCATGGAAGAACATTTCTGAAAATCTGAACATATCAATTTCAGAAGAAGGAATCATTGAACAATTTGATGGTTACTTTGAATTACAAGAACTTGACTGGGATGAGTATCGTAAAAAATATAAAAATATTTACCGGCTTGACAGGATTTTAAAAGCTGAAGGAAAATCGCCTGATGATTATAAGCT
>JABMQB010000210.1 GCA_013203525.1 Mariniphaga sp. | reverse complement strand
TTTTTACATGTTATTTCTAACCTGACTGCAATCCCAATATATTTTTAAGTTTGTTTTTACCAGATTTTGTTTTATAAAATTTTTCCAGTTCCCTTGCCTGTTTCAAATCTCCAGATAATTCTGTATAAATTAACTTCCAGGGAATATACTCTTTAGTAAATCTTGATTTCCCTTTGTTATGTTGCTTAAGTTGCTCAATAGGATCACCAGATAATCCAACATACCATATGCCTGATTTTTCACTATCAATACGTTAGGACAAAGTGGGAAAGGGAGTAAGAGGAAGCCTCCAATAAGATTGCAGAGTAAAGGTGCCAATATTAAGGATAATTCCAAATTAAATAAATGGGCAAAGAGAAAGACAATAACACAGAATATTGTCTTAAATTTAATTGATATTGCAAAGCCAAAAGGAGATGAAGAAATGATAAGTTCACGATGTCACATGTTTAGATGCTTTAATAATATTGTTGTTTCTGGCGAAAGAGTTTATGGTTATTTCTGTGGTGGCCGTATTTGTACTACTTGTATGGCTATCAGGAAAGCAAAGATGATTAATAAATATTTTCCTGAAATTCAAAAATGGGGGCAACCTTTTTTGCTTACATTAACATCAAAATCGTGCTATGCTAGAAACTTAAATTCTCGTATGTGAGCAATGAAAAGGGCATTTAAAAGAATATATTCAAAATGTAAAAAAAGGCATCAACGAAGTAATAGACCAAAGCTGCTTGGTATAAAATCACTGGAGGGTAATTTCAACCCGAAAAGAAGATTGTATAATCCACACTACCACATCATAGTGCCAACACGGGAGGTAGCAATCTTGTTAAAATGGGAATGGATGAAACTTTGGCCTAAAGAATATAGAAATGGCTGGGCATAAGACATTAGAAAAATTGAAAATGCTATAAAAGGACTTATTGAAGTGGTAAAATATGGAAGTGAGATATTTACCGAACCCGACCCATCCAAAAAAAACAAGAATAACATTACACGGTATGTATATGTTTCAGCTTTGTATAATATACTGAAGTTAATGAAAGGCATCCGATTATTCGACAGGTTTGGATTCATCCTGCCCAATGATACAAATAAAGCGGAAACCCACACTTTTACTTCAACAGACTATAAAAAACTTATTTACCATTCAAGCATAACGGATTGGATAAATGAACAAACGGTTTTATAGTACACTTACGAAATAATTTAAAAATTAGGTATCAACCTTATTTTACTGAATAGTCATCTCTATTCCTAAATTCCGCCTTGTATTTTGTTGGCGAAACCTTACAATGGTCTTTAAAATGTTTGCTGAAATTTGCCCAGTTGTTAAAGCCGCTTTCGTAACATATTTCAGTTACCGACATATTTGTGCTTTTTAAACATTCGCATGCATGAGAAATTCGTATTTGAGTTAAAAAGTTAATGTAGGTCATTTTTGTTGTTTTTTTGAAGTAGTGGCTAAAAGCCGAAATGCTTCTATTTGTAAGTAAGGCTACTTCCTCAAGCGAAATTTTTCGTTGAAAATTACGCATGGTGTATTCAAAAACAACATTAATTAAGAACTGGTCTTTTAGCGAATGGTTTATCATAACACCCGATACAAATTTGTATTCAGTCGACTTGCTAATTTCGTTAAGCATATTTAATAGGCTAATCACTTTTTCGTAACCGGGCAGAAATTCAATCTCGTGCAATTTTTTTTCGATATTTTTTTTCAGCATTCCCGTACATAAAATTCCCCGTGCCGAATTTGTTAATAGCTCCTGAATCGATTTCATTTCCGGCAAGTCGAAAAAACCTTGCCCTAAAAAGTCGTCACGGAATTGTACAACCATTGAAGCCCCAATCATATTCTCTTCCTTTTTTCGAAACCAGTGTGGAAGATTGTTTCCATGCAAATAAACATCCCCTGTTTGATAGTCCCCAACAAAATCTCCCACAAAAGCAGTCCCATTTCCCTTTTTTATTACCATTAATTCGTATTCGGTGTGTTGATGATAAGGCGTTTCAAAATAGGGCGTTTCATACGTCCGTGCTATAAACGAACTGTCTTTTTCCAGCGGTAGTTTTTGTAAAAGTGTCTTCATTTGGCAGCATAAATTTTTTAAGATTTTTGTAGTGATATATTATCGTGTATCTGTTTTAATATCGATTGTTTTAATAATATTCTATTTTTTATTCAAAATAACAGATAAATGTAGCAAAAAAACAGTTGATATCATTTTTAAAAGCTTCTTAATTTGTAAGGTATAAACCAATATTATATTCATTTGTC
>JABMQB010000209.1 GCA_013203525.1 Mariniphaga sp. | reverse complement strand
AATTATTTATATAAATAAGGGGGAGGAAACATTAAGGTATAACATACTGAAAATACTAAGACAGTTTGCTCAACAAAAGCTCCAATCCCGGAAAGAAGAATCAAAAGTAAAGGAAAGGCACTTAAACTATTATTTAAATCTGGCAGAAAAAGCATATAAAGAACAACATGAATCTTCGCATATCTGGTTGACTAAACTGAAACAGGAAAATGACAATCTGATTAGCGCATTGAATTGGGCCGATATGAATTGCCCCGAAGAATTTAGGATTTTGGCAGGATATCTATCCTGGTACTGGGTATTTGTTTCCAATCTTTTATTGGGCAGACAATATTTGGAAAGGGCTATTTTAAAAGGAACAGAACAAACCGAGATACATGCCCGAATTCTTTACGGATTGGGAAATTTAACCTACCTTTTCAAGGATCGGAATAACGTTATTGATTTACTGAGTGAAAGTCTTTCCCTGTGGCAACGGTTCAAGAATCCGTTTGAGGAAGCACTTGTACTGGGCATTCTGAGTATGAGCTATCAATCCATCTTAAAGGAGCACGAGGAGGCAATTCAATTCAGTGAGAGATGCCTTGAACGGGCAAAGGAGGTGGGTAAACCGGGAATAATGAATTTTGCTTTACGCTGGATTTGTCAGGCTATGGTGCATTCCAGGAAATTTGAACAAGCTCTGCCTTATGTGGAAGAGTTTTTAGCTTCATCTGAAAGTTTAAATTCACTCATGAGTATAAGTGCGGCACTTCATTTTCATAGTGATTGTGCGCTGGGACTAAAAGATTTCCCTGAAGCTGAAAAAAGGTACAGACTTGCAACTAAAACTGCAAAAAAATATGGTATTGTATTTAATTCTTACGCCGAATTTACAGGGGATCGCCTTTGCTCTTTCCGGTCAGCGACGATGGGCCAAATCCATTCGTTTGAACGCGGCAGCAGTTGCCAATTTTAAATCAATAGGGGTTGAAATTTATGGTATCTGGCCATTATGGGATGATTTTATTGACACATACATTAATGAAGCCTGGAAAGCTGTAGGTGAAGAACTTGCAAAAAAATACGAGGCGGAAGGCATCGCCATGGGCTATGACAGGGCATTGGAATATGCACTGGATTTTAAAAAGGATTAATTTAAAAGCTGTTTAATATTTATAGATGAGTAAAAACAAATTAACCAAATTCTGGCAAGAATTAAAACGCCGCAAAGTTGTGGGTGTAATTATTGTTTACGCTACAACTGCATTCATTCTTATGCAGCTGGCTCCTTTACTTGAAGATTCTTTGAATCTGCCGCTATGGTTCGACACGCTGGTAACAATACTCTTAATAATTGGATTCCCGATTGCCGTAATATTCTCCTGGGTTTTTGATGTTTCTTCAAAAGGGATTCAGAAAACAGATTCATTGGAGCAGGAATCTCTACCAGATAAAAAATCTTTAAGCACTTTAAAATTTGATCCTCCTGATAAATCAATCATTGTTTTGCCGTTTGAAAATATCAGTTCTGATCCTGAACAGGAATATTTTAGTGATGGTTTAACTGAAGAAATTATTACCGACCTCTCTCATATCCAGGATCTGCTGGTAATTTCCAGAAGTTCAGCTATGACATTTAAAGGTTCAAAAATAACCGTGAAGGAAATAGCAGATAAAGTAAACGTCAGATATGTTTTGGAAGGAAGTGTCCGTAAATCAGAAAACAACCTGCGGATTACAGCCCAGTTAATAGATGGTGCAACAGATACTCATATCTGGGCTGAAAAATATGAAGAAACGCTTGAAAATATATTCCTGGTACAGGAAAAAATTTCGGGATTAATTGCCAACTCTTTAAAAATTAGATTAACCGAAAAGGAAAAGGATAAATTAAAAGAACATTCTGAGGGTGACTTAGTTGCCTTGGAATGCTGGTTCAGGGCAAAACAGGAAATCCATCATTACACCCCGGAGGCATTTAACAGGGCTTACGCAATACTTGAAGATAGATTAAGAGAAGGAGGAGATAATGAACTTCTCTTTTGGGGACTGGGGTACATTAATTGGTTCTACGTGAATGCAGGAATCTTTTTGGATGATGCCTACCTGCAAAAGGCTGAGGTTTTTGTAGAAAAAATATTCAATATGAATAAAAACTCATTTTATGGATATCAGCTACAGGGGCTGATTACTTATAAGCGTGGAGATACAAAAAACTCTGTTTATTATACCCAAAAAGCGCTGGAAATTGAACCGAATAATCCGGAAGCACTGGACCATCTTATCTGGATGTACGGCAACACAGGGAAAACATATAAATCATATGATCTTATTGACAGGCTCCTAACTGTTGATCCGCTAACTTCACATAATCATTGGACGAAAGGTTGGACTTTATTAACTGAGGGCAAATTTGAAGAAGCACTGCCAGCCTTTTATCGTGCCCATAACCTGGATCCTCAGAATTTTGTATGGAAGATACTGTATGCACATGCGCTTCTAATGGCAAAACAATTTGAAAAAGCAATGGAGATTATCATTCCATTAGAAGAGAATCCTGAAGATAATGTCTTCATCCACTTCCTTGGTTTTTTAAAAAATGCATTTTTAAAGGATCGCGAAAAAACCTTGCAATCAGTTAAGGATGGATTCTTTGAGATTGCGGAATGGGATGAAATGGCAGCCTTGTGGCTGGCCCAATCTTTTGCAATGGTCAACGAAAACGAAAAAGCGCTGCACTGGCTTGAATATGCGGTAAACAGAGGCTTTATTAATTATCCGTTTTTTGCTGAATATGATCACACCCTCGAAAACATACGCAGTGAGCCACGATTTAAAAAACTGATGAAAAGAGTTAAAAAAGAATGGGAAAATTTTGAAGTTTAAAATATGTCTGATAAACCAAATAAACTAAGCAAATTCTGGCGGGAGCTAAAACGGCGAAAAGTCGTTGGTGTAATTATTGTTTACGCCACAACTGCATTCATTCTTATGCAGCTGGCTCCTTTACTCGAAGATTCTTTGAATCTGCCGCTATGGTTCGACACGCTGGTAACAATACTCTTAATAATTGGATTCCCTATTGCTGTTATTTTTTCCTGGGTGTTTGATGTATCTTCAAAAGGGATTCAAAAAACAGAATCAAAAGAACCTGAAGATTTATCGGAAAAATCACCAACATTAAGTCTTAACACGGCAGCACCTGATAAATCAATCATAGTCCTGCCATTCGAAAACATGAGCCCCGAACCCGACCAGGAATATTTTAGCGATGGTTTAACCGAAGAGATTATCACCGACCTTTCGCATGTCCACGACCTGCTGGTAATTTCCCGGAGTTCAGCTATGACATTTAAAGGATCGAAACAAACTATAAAAAAAATTGCTAATAAAGTGAATGTTCGCTATGCACTTGAAGGTAGCGTCCGCAAATCGGAAAACAACCTGCGGATAACAGCCCAGCTGATTGATGCCAGAAGCGACACACACATTTGGGCTGAAAAGTATAATGAACGGATGGAAAACATTTTTGAAATTCAGGAGAATGTATCCCGCTCAATAGTTGATGCTCTGAAACTCTGGCTTACACCCGAAGAGGAAAGAAGTTTAGCAGATCGCCCCATTGATAATATCTATGCAAACGATTGTTATCATAAAGCCAAATATGAAATTTTGCGTTTTTCAGAAGAAAGCTTAGAACGAGCGTTGGTTTCTCTTCAAACCTCATTGGATTTAGTTGGCGAGAACCCCCAACTTTATGCTGTAATGGGATATGCCCATTTCCAGTATGTAAACGCAGGAATCAAACAGGAGGAACATTTCGAAATAGCAGTGGATTATGCTAATAAGGCTTTGAAATTAGACCCAGAGTCAGCAGAGGCTAATTTAACATTAGCTCTTGTTTCTTTAATAAATGGGAATCTACAGAATGGCATAAGCCATATTAATATAGCACTTTCAAATAATCCTAATGATCCGGATATATTATTTTGGGGAGCATGGATTTATTTTCAGGTTGGAAAGAATTCATTAATGACTCAATTGGTTGAAAGAGCTTTGAGAGTCGATCCTCTAAATGCAATGATTTTTATGACCCTAGGTGCAATAGACTATTTGGAAGGACGCTATAAAATGACGGTGGAAAATTGTTTAAAAGCTTATAACATGCAACCGGATAATCCAATGGTAGCATGGTGGTATGTGATGAGCCTTGCTTATGACGGAAAAAATCAGGATGCAATCTCTATCGTTGACAAGTGCCTTAAAAGCCCCATTCAAAATATTATGACTCAGCTTAGTCATTTTCTAAAATTGACCTTACAAGGAGATTTAGATGGAATTTCACAATTGTTAACTGAAGATTTTCTGGCAACAGCAAGGAGAGACCTGCAAATGTCATATCACATCGCAACCTGGTATTCTTACATGGGGCAGATTGAATCTGCATTTGAATGGCTAGATAACGCTGTAAACAGGGGTTTTATTAATTATCCTTTAATGAACAAGGTCGATCCATTCCTCAAAAATATCCGGGGAAAGCCCCGGTTTAAAAAACTAATGAAACGAGTTAAAAAAGAATGGGAAAATATTGAAGTTTAAAATTTCATGTTACCATTTAGAATAAACTAACTGTTAAGAATTTTTATTAATCCTGAAATCACCTCATCCACATTTTCTTTTGAAAAACAAAGCGGAGGTTTTGATTTAACCACATTGTCGAATGGTCCATCGGTACTTGTGAGGATAAAGTGGTTTCGTAATTCGTTTTTAACATGGTTGGCAAGTATAGTATCCGGTTCAAGTGTAAGGCGGTCCTTTACAAATTCAAAACCGATAAAAAGCCCTGAGCCCCTTACATCTCCAATATATTCAACTTTTTGCTGTAGCCTTTTTAACTCGTGGAGGTAATAATAACCTACTTCTTTTGCATTTTGTTGTAGCTGTTCTTCCTCGATTACATCTAGCACAGCCAGTCCAATTGCACAGGATACAGGATTGCCACCAAACGAGCTAAAAAACTCCATCCCATTATTAAAATTTTCAGCAATTTCATCAGTTGTTACTACAGCTCCTATTGGATGACCATTGCCCATTGGTTTTCCAAGGATAACAATTTCAGGGATGACACTATGTTGCTCAAATCCCCAGAACACATCTCCCATTCTTCCAAAACCGGTTTGTACTTCATCTGAGATACACACACCTCCCTGCCTTCTTACAGCTGAATACAATTCCTTCAGATAATTCTTTACAAGCGGAATTTGTCCTCCGCATCCAATAATTGGCTCGGCAATAAATGCTGCAGTGCGCCTTGTGGCATTATTAATCTGATTGATTGCCTCATGAGCATAGGAAATTCCTGCACCGCCATTATTCGTCCTGAATTTGCCCCGGTAGGTATCAGGCAAGGGAAGGCAGATAACATTTTCAGAAATACCTTTGCCACCTTTCCCGCTAAATTTATAATGACTGATATCAATACCTAATTGAGTATTTCCATGGTAACCATGCTCTAAAACTGCAATTGTCTCAAAACCTGTAAAATTTCGTGCCAGGCGGATAGCAAGGTCAGTGGCTGCACTGCCTGAATTCACAAAAAAGACTTTGTTTAATGGATCAGGGAATTTAGCTATTAACCGATCTGAATATTCATTAATTGAATCGTATAAATATCTTGTGTTGGTGTTTAGTTTTGCCATTTGTTTTTGCCCTGCTTCCACAATTTTTGGGTGTGAATGCCCCACGTGTGGTATATTATTATATGCATCGAGGTAGCTGTTCCCGTATTTATCAAACATATATTGGAAAGCAGCCCCATCCATATAAATAGGTTTTTTATAACTAAGCGAAAAAATAGGGCTAATGTTTTTACAACGTCTTGAAATTACTTCTGATGTTTCTTTTACCGGATTAATCTCGAATCCAGTGGCTTTTATAAATGTGTTTTTTACATGGATTGGATTTATGGTAATCCACTTTCGCAATAATTCAAGAGCTGGTTTCTGGCTTACACTTATATATTTATTTTCAGGTTGGAGTGTTTGTGTATATGAAGAATTACAGATGCTTACAACCAATCGGGCTGCAATCAGGTAAAAAAGTATTTCTATTTCTATTTTTTCAAGAGGAAGAATTTTATGATATCCTCGAACAATAGGCAACGCCCATTCAATCGGATTTTCTTTGCCCATAACAGCATACGCAATAGCAATACCTAATTCGTTTATCAGCTGTGAATAACATAAGTCCCCAAAGTCAATTAGCCCTGAAATTGAATCTCCCTGAACAAGTGTGTTCCATTCGTTTGCATCGCTGTGAATAATTGATTTTCTGAGTTCGGGAAGTAATGGGTAAACATGTTCGTTATATTGAAGAAAAATGTATTCTGCTATTTTCCTGTCAGATGGATCTTTAATGTATTTAATAAGTTTTTTATTCAGGTTAAAATGCTGAAGATCCCATTTGAATTGCCTTGCTTTAATTGTATAATTCTGGAAATTGAGAAGTTTTAAATTCATTTTTCCCAGAAACTCACCAAAATTATAAAACAATTCTTTTGTATGTTTTACATTACCAAGTGACTCACCTTCAAGATAGGTGAGTAATCGCAGTACTTTTTTCTGTCCTTTTTCTTCAAAGTATGTCAGTAATTTATTTTCAGTATTTTCAGCAGGAACAGGAAAAAATCCATCATCAGTTGCAAGGAATTCCAGAGCCTTATTTTCGGCATCAACAAAATTTATTTCTTCTCTTTCATCCGGATATACTTTTGCTACATAATTTTTGGAATCAAACGCTATTTTATAATTTGAAATATCATACCCGTCAAGTTTTTTGATGTCGGGATTTTTTATTCCATAATATTTTTCCAGAATTTTAATCATAAATAATCTGAATTACTATTAATTTCCGGGATTCTGCACCCAAATAAAATCAATTCCGATTTCGGGCTTTTCGATATTCTCTTTACATCCTGTAAATTCTATAGTTAGTTTATGTTTTCCCGGAACAAGTGTATAGCTTCCAAGCGAATAATTCCGTAACAATGTTCGATAATCACGATAAAGGTCAATTTCTCCTGATTCATTAATATTAACTTTTTTATCATCAATGTAAACATTAACTTTTCCCGAATTTGGTGTTAAAGCTGCTGTTAAAAAAATATTCCTTGGTTCGTTATTATCGATATCAAAAACAAAATCCTTTTTATCTCCAGGTTTTGTGGGGTGCCAGGCCATCAAGTTTCCGCCTTCCCATAAATTACTCTGTTGTATCTCGATATTTTCTTTGGATGAAATTATTTTTTCAGCAGTATAAAATACAGAATTTCGTGAACCATGAGAAGCAACTGGTTTCCAGTTATTATTAAGCTTCAACTCTCTTACGTCTTCGGGCTGAATTGGCAAATGGTTGTTTGTAGCCCCTGGTTTTGCATAATGGTATCCAATTCGCGCGTAAGAAAAACCTTCAACCGGGAGATGGGTAAATAACTCCATATAAAATCGGATGTTGTTTTTAAAAGGAATTGGATCGGCTATATGCCAGCGGTAATTGGTTACAAATCCTCTGTTTCCAGGACCATCGTTCCGAGGTTGGCCGCAGTATGGGAAAAGAAAAATATCGGGGCTCGACCACGAATAGTTAAAATAATCTTCCGATCCCGTTCCAAAAAATGATGGGAATGTCTCATTATCAACAAATATTTTTTCATCGCCTTCGCCCCACCAGTTACCCCATGGGGTAGGGACATTGGTTGTATTTAACAGATAAGCACCTGTACCAACATAAACTCCTTCACCAAAGGTTAGGATATAAGGCATATCCATAACATCAGTGTTTGAGCCCTTTATGTTATGGTCGGCACGCCAAAGAGCAGTAAAGTACATTGAATTTTCATTCCAGATATAAGGAATAGTAGTAACTGATCCTGAAGCCTTTACTTTTTGATTTCCCAGATTTTCAAGTACAATTTTGCAGTTCTTTTTAAACGGCATCGTAAACCGGCATTTCATTGTTCCATTGGGTAATACCGAAAATGGCATCGATACATAGGGATTAATCCCAGGAGCTGCACCAAAAAAGTCACCAACCGGTGATTGTACCTGTCCCCATGGAGAATTGTCGTAGCTTATATGAAGCACAGTTTGGCGTAAAGCAAGGTCTGAATTTTCTGCTTCCAATTTTATTGTGAATTCGACAATTGCTTTTTGTCTGTTTATAACCAGGATTTCTTTTCTTTCAGTAGCATTCAAATCGTTTGTAAATTGTTGAACAACTGCTTCATTATCAATTAAATAGTTTTTATCAGGATTCTTAAGTATTCCGGTAACTTTATTTATTGTTGTACTGAATTCGGAAATATCATCCGGTGTAAAAGAGCGTGCCGAAGTTTCTTTTTTAAAAAGTTTTACTTCAATTTCATAAAAATGTAAATCTTCAACTTTCCCTACCCATTCAATCCTTAACCTCTTGCTGAAAACAACCGGTGCATAAGATGCGTCTCGCTGATAAACAGTTTTTTCAAATTGCTCGATATCAATTTCCTGAACCTGTGGGAAAACACTATAGGTGTGCCGGAAGAATTCTTCAGCATTTCCTTCATATAAAGGTTTTTCCATATTATCGACATATGCTTTCAGGTTTCCGTTTATTCTGGCAGTCCAGAGCCTGACTATGGCTCCAGGACCATCAACATCGAGCATTAGATATTCACCAATACCTTCGTTATTTACTTCCTTTAAAACCATTTCAAAATTAGGCGCAGGTTCGCCTCCAAACCCATCTGAATTTGCAAACCAGCCTGGACCGTTAGGGATTTTACTGGTCCGGTCATATGAAGAAAACTGAATCGTTTTGTAATTTGGTTCAGGCGTATAAATTAGTTTTTCCATATCAGCCATGTTTTCGAACATGGTTGCGGTTGTAACAACCGGCTGGGCAAATCCACCTTTTATAACAAGCAGAGCAGATAAAAGAAATATTGTTTTAATACCCAAAAGTTTCATATGCTAAAGGTTAGATGTATTGATTGATTATTGTTTAACAAATCGTTTGATAATATTTTTTCCGGAATTCTGAATCTGAAGAAAATAAATTCCAGTATTCAATTCAGAGATGTCAATGGAATTTCCACTTGATTTGCTCTGCTTAATCGCACGCCCATATAAATCAATTATTTTATAATCCGTTTTACTACTTAGATTACTTCCCCTAATAAATAGTTTATTACGGGCAGGTACAGGATAAATTTCGAGAATTGAAATTGAATTAATTTCTGGCCCGGTTAAATCAGATGAAGAGCGGGAAAGTATAATCTCCTGATTTCCGGCATTGCTTTCAATTTGTATGTTTAATATATCCGTTATCAATTCGGAAGAAGAAAAAATAAGTTCTAAATAATGATCCTGTCCTCCCAGTAGTTCCATGTTTTCTGAAAAGGTATAAGAATAATATTCTCCTCCTGAAGTAGATATTGAATTTATTTTCAGGGTATCATTTGCTGCATTGGTCATCATTATACGGATGGTATCTGATTCATTCCGGGCTATTGTATCTGCTAAACGAAATGAGCAATCATAAATGCCAAGCTCAGGTGCAAATTCGAAAGTTGTTGGATATCCCATGCTGTTCCATGCATTGATTCCGCCCGACATATTAAAAACCTGGCGGAATTGAAGATTTTTCATTTGGTTAAATGCATTGGTGCTTCTGCTTCCTGATTTGCAATGAACCAAATAAGTTTTATTCTTATTTAGTAAGTTCAATTGATCAGCAAAATCACTGTCATACAAATTAATATTTATGGCTCCTTCAATATGTTGGGGATTGTATTCGTTAGGAGTCCTTACATCCAGAATAACAAAATTCGTATTTTCTTCATTTGAATTAACCAGGTTATAACATTCCTGGACAGCCAGTGTATAGTAGGTGTTTTCAGCGGGGATCGGACAAAGGTTTTGTGCATCAGAATTGTAAGAACCGTATATTAAAAATGGAACAATTATTAACGAAATAAGAATCCTTTTCATTTGGTTTAAATAATCAAGGATTAAAGATAAAGATAATGGGTAGAATTTTTAATTAAAGAAAGAATGAATTTTTTTTTATATATTTTAGCATTCAAACTAAAACCAATTAGAATGAATCGGATTTTATTTATTTTACTCATGTTTACCACCACATTAACCTTTGCACAAGAAGTGCCTGATCCTGAAACTTTAAAACCCGGTTCAAAAGCACCTGATTTTAATCTGCCCGGAATTGATGGCAAGAATTATAGTTTACAATCGTTTTCCGATGCAAAGATCCTTGTTTTTATTTTTGGTGCCACTCACTGCCCTACAGCACAGGCATACGAAGACAGGATCATAAAAATTCAAAATGACTTTAAAGAAAAAGGTTTACAGGTAGTTATGATAAGTCCTAATGCTCCTTATTCCGTTTGCCTTGAGGAAAATGGATATACCGATTTGGGCGATACTTTTGAAGAAATGAAGATCCGTGCCAAAGATAAGGGGTATAATTTCCCATTTCTTTATGATGGAGACACGGAAGAAATGTCGATTAAATATGGGCCTGTGGCTACTCCGCATACTTTTATTTTTGACCAGGACAGGATTTTACGTTATGTAGGAAGGATTGATGATTCAGAAAAAATAGGTACTGAAAAAATACATGATGCTCGCAATGCTATTGAAGCGATACTGGCTGGTAAAGAAGTTGAGGTAAAACAAACCAAGGTTTTTGGCTGCTCTATTAAATGGAAGTGGAAAGATGGATATAGGAAAACCCTTGATGAGCAATGGACAAAAAAGGAAATTCCATTAAATGAGCTATCAGTTGCCGGATTAAAAGAACTATTAAAAAATGATACCGAAAATTTATTGGTAATAAATATCTGGGCAACATGGTGTGGTCCCTGTATCGCTGAAATGCCTGCATTTGTTGATACTTACAGGATGTTTATGGGACGCGATTTTGATATGGTTACTATCAGTACTGATAAGTTGTCGATAAAAGATAAAGTTCAAAAGTTTTTAGAGGAAAAAAATGCTGCATTAACTAACAATTATATTTATGGCGATGAAAATAAATACGATTTAATTGAAGCGATAGATCCCGAGTGGCAGGGGCAAATACCCTATACTTTATTTGTTGAACCGGGGGGTAAAATATATTATCGCCACTCAGGAGGTATTATGCCTTTGACATTGCGTAAGAAAATTGTTGACCATCCATTAATAGGAAGGTACTTTTAAGGTAATTATTTCTTTTGTCCCTCTTTCCAACTAAGAATTATTTTATTCTAATTCTTATACGTATTTTTGACAATAAGTAAAAACACAGTATAATGAAACAAGTTTTAGGAATATTAATAGTAAGCGCTGTTGTATTGGTCTCCTGTAAGCAGGATGGTTCAACACAGTTAAAATCAGGTACAAATTTAAATCCTGAAATTGAACAAAAAATAGATAATTTATTGGCACAGATGACTCTTGATGAAAAAATTGGACAATTGAACCAATATACATCAAGATGGGAAATGACCGGGCCAGCCCCCGATAATATTGACTCAGTAGCATTTTATAATTTGTTAAAAGAAGGCAAAATAGGATCAATGCTGAATGTAACGGGTGCTATAACCACAAGGAGAGTTCAGCAATATGCAGTTGATAGCAGCAGGTTAGGGATTCCAATAATTCTTGGGTATGATGTTATTCACGGTTTTAAAACAATGTTTCCGATACCTTTGGCTGAAGCTGCCAGCTGGGATCCGGAGGTTGCAAAACTTTCATCAAGGATTGCAGCAATTGAGGCTTCAGCAGCAGGCCTGCATTGGACTTTCGCACCTATGGTTGATATTGCACGAGATGCCCGTTGGGGTAGGGTAATGGAAGGATCAGGAGAAGATCCTTTTTTGGGGGCTAAAATGGCTTATGCCAGGGTAAAAGGTTTTCAGGGAGAAGATTTAGCTGAAGAAAATACTATTGCTGCTTGTACAAAACATTTTGCTGCTTATGGTTTTGCCGAAGCAGGACGAGATTATAATACCGTTGATATTGGCGAACGTACTTTGCATAATATGGTATTACCTCCATTTAAAGCTACTGTTGATGCTGGTGTTGCAACTTTTATGAACTCATTTAATATATTAAATGGCGTACCTGCAACTGCTGATTCATATTTACAAAGAGATATTTTAAAAGGCGAATGGGGATTTGATGGATTTGTAGTTTCCGATTGGAATTCGATTGGAGAGTTAATTCCTCATGGATTGGCAGCAAATCGTGAAGAGGCAGCAAAACTTGCAATTACTGCCGGTTCAGATATGGATATGGAAGGCAATTGTTATTTGTTGGGATTAAAATCTCAGGTTGAAAAAGGAGAAGTGGATGAGGTACTTGTTGATGATGCCGTCAGGCGGGTATTACGTATTAAATTCAGGTTGGGATTGTTTGATGATCCATTTCAATATTGTGATGCCGAAAGGGAAATGGAAGTTACACTTTCCGAAAGTCATTTGAATTCGGCTCGGGAAGTTGCTAAAAAAAGTATCGTTCTTTTAAAAAATGAAAATAGTATTTTGCCTTTAAAAAAATCGGGACAAAAAATTGCCGTAATTGGTGATTTGGCAGGAAGCAAAGATGTTCCTTTAGGAAGTTGGAGGGCGCAGGCTGTTTCAAACTCTGCAGTTTCATTAGTGGAAGGAATTGCATCAGCGGTAAGTAATGTTTCTTCCCTTTATTACGAGAAGGGGCCACTTTATGTAAAAAACCAACGGACTTTTGCCACCCATCTTCAATTCAATGAAACAGATAAATCAGGGATTAATCAAGCTGTAGATGCCGCAAGGAAATCAGATGTAGTTGTTATAGCTCTTGGAGAAGATTGTTTCCAAACAGGGGAGGGCAGAAGCCAGGTTGATATTGGTTTAAAAGGATTACAGCAGGAACTTCTTGAGGAAGTATATAAAGTCAATAAAAATGTTGTTGTGGTTTTGATGAATGGGCGCCCGCTTGAAATTAACTGGATGGCTGAAAACGTACCGGCAATAGTTGAAGCTTGGCATTTAGGTTCTGAAGCCGGCAATGCAATTGCCGATGTATTGTTTGGCGATTATAACCCGGCCGGAAAACTTCCGGTTTCATTTCCCCGTTCGGTCGGACAAGCACCTATTTATTACAACTATATGAATACCGGAAGGCCAACAGGTGGCGATGCAGTGTTCTGGTCGCATTATACCGATGAACAGAATACTCCGCTTTTCCCGTTTGGATATGGACTGAGTTACACCACTTTTGAATATTCTGAATTTAGACTAAGCTCTGAAAATCTTACAATGGGTGGGGAATTAAAAGTATCGGCAATCATTAAAAATACCGGAGAAGTGGCTGGTGAAGAAGTAGTTCAGTTGTACATCCGCGATTTAGTTGGAAGTATTTCTCGTCCTGTTAAGGAATTAAAAGGATTTGAGAAAATTATGCTTGAACCTGGAGAATCAAAAGAAGTAAGCTTTACAATTACCACCAAAGACCTGGAATTTTATGGTATAAACAATCGTTGGGAAGCTGAACCCGGTGATTTTAAATTATGGGTTGGAACAAATTCATCGGAAGGATTGGAAGGAGAATTTGAGTTGAAATAAAGTCTTATTATTCTGACTTTAACTGATCTGTAAAACGACTCTTACAGGACATCCATCAGAATTGTCATAATTTATTGGAAAACAGTAGAAATCACCTGAAATATTTTTTATTATTTCCGGGAAAATAAGATTCTCAATAATTATAAAATCTT
>JABMQB010000208.1 GCA_013203525.1 Mariniphaga sp. | reverse complement strand
TTTTGGAAATCTTCAGTTAGGTCAAACCTTCCTTCCAGATGTCGTTGATAGACAATCAAGGCATAGGCAATTGAAATTAGTAATGAGCTAAAAATGTTAATGATGTTTTCTTTTTCTCTGTACGACATGACTTTTCTTTTTTGTGTATGATAAATTTTACTATATGTAAATAAAAGCTGACACAAAGATAAATATATTTTACACAATGTCAAAAATATTTTACATTTCTTTTAAAGAATTTCCAGTTCATGTAAAAAGGTCGTAAAAAAGAAGGAGTTAATTATTGAATTATTAGGTTCAGATTTGAAGTTATTAGTATTAAATATTGGGCATTCAATATTTGGAAACAATATGTTCCATTTATTTTAAATTATATGCCATCAACACATCACCATGCCTTATATACATCACTCCATTATCTAATACCGGATACGCAAAATGATGTCTGGTACCCTCTTTAACTTTAAATTTTCCGGTAATGTTGAATTTATTCTGATCATAATTAATCAGGTTTACATCGCCGTTTGTGCCGTAACAAATTAATTTATTATCGGCAACAATTATGCTACCGGTTGTTACTTTTACCGAATCGGCCACCATCCCGTTATTTAAGTCTAAAGCTTTAAGCCAGTTTCCCTGAACTGTTGTTAGCAGATTATCTCCTGCCACTATATACCCATGGAAATTATTTCTTATTTTTTTATTTGACCAAACCTCTTTAATTGTTTCACCATCATCCAATAATTCCAGTTTTACAGCTCCACTGCCTTTTTCATCATTGGCAATGAAATAAATAAATCCATCGGCATAAAGTGGAGAGTTACAATGTTCCCCGTCGTATTCATAGCCTTTGAGTGTATAGGTGCCAAGTGTTTCACCGTTTTCACAATCAACAGCAAACAGGTTATGCCTTGAGGTTGTTATAAGCACTTTACGTGTTGCAAGTTCCACAGTAATGGGCGAACAATAGGCGAACGTATCTTTTAAAGCTTCCGATGTCCAGATTGTTTCACCTGTTAAACGGTCGATTGCAGCAATATTTATTTTGTTGCCCCCCGCGAAACAATACACCTTATTATCATCAACAACCACCGATTCTGAATAGCCAAAATAATTTTCGCTTCCTCCAAAATCTTTAACTAAATCAACTGCCCATTGTTCTTCACCAGCCGAAGTTTCGATACAGGCAATCCTTCCTGTTCCTGAAGTAATATATGCCAGGTTATCGATCACCGTTGGTGTTGACCGAGCCCCGGGGTAAGTACTTGAAAAACCTTCACCCATAAACTCTGGTCCATTGGCTGTTTTCCACAACAGATTACCTTTTAAATCGTATGCAAATAAATAGCTCATACTATCTATCTCGCCAATAACAAATACTTTATTATTTAAAACCGATGGTGCAGCATACCCGTTTCCAAGTCCTTCAGCAGTCCATAATAGTTCAGGTCCGCTTTCGGGCCATTCATCCAGAATGCTTGTTTCATTATATACTCCATTGCGGTCTGCTCCGCGCCATTGAGCGATCTCTTGTTTGCAACTTTGGTTTATTAATAAAATTATAATTGTAAGAATTAATAAATGTGATTTTTTGATAGAAATAGTTTTCAATTGTTTCATGAGACTTTGGATAAATTGTTAGTATTGATTTTTGGTTTACAATTTAAATCATTTTTCTATAAAATCCCACGCACTGCGGCCAATGGTTTGAATTTGTCTGTAAATAGATAAAGAACGATGTGTTTTTTCTTTTTGAATAAGATAATAAGCATAAAAAAACGAGACAAATTTATCTCGTTTTGCTTTGTTAGTATTTCGCTGAAATTTATTTTGCAATTATTCTTCGTAGGTCAAACCAAATCCAAATGAATAAAGCGGATCTTTTGAATCATAAGGAAGATCTTCTTTTTGATTTAAAACTGCTTCCATTGACGAGGGTAATTCAAAAGGCAATTTTCCTGTTGGTTTAAATTTGCCAAAAATCAAATCCAATATTATATTGTCCTGGCTACAGAAATCACCAATTACAGCTTTACTTTTTTCATTAATTTCAGGAAAAACTGCGGGCCTTTCCAAATTGATAACTGTAATGGTAGGTTTGGTTTTTATCAATTTTAACAATTCAGCCTTTTTCTTTTCCGGAAAATCAAGCCTTCCCTGATGGAAAAACTTTTCAATTAAATACTCTGAATTTGATTCGTAAGGCGTGTTCAATTTTAAGATGATAGCTTCAGCATCTTTTAAACTTGTTGATACATTGGCGAACTTTTTTGTTTCATCTTTATTAAATCCCTGAAGATAAACTTTACTTCCTTCTTTTAAGGGCAAAATATTGTTTTCATTCTTTAATAGAACCAATGACCTTCTTTGCGATTCCCTTCCTTTTTCCATAAATTTTTCATTACCTAAAATTGAAATATTTTCGGTTTTCAGATAAGGATTGTCAAAAAGCCCTAATTTGAATTTTTCTTTTAAAATTCTTTTTATGGAAATATTGATACGTTCCTCGCTGATTTTACCTGATTTTACCAGTTCGACAATGATATCGGGAAGGGTTTCGCCACCCAGCATATCACAGCCTGCATCTATTATTTTGGCTACCCGTTCCTCAATATTAAGGTTTTCAACACCATGAGCCGAACCCGGTTTAACAACAATACCCATTAATTC
>JABMQB010000207.1 GCA_013203525.1 Mariniphaga sp. | reverse complement strand
CACTAAAAGGGAATGAAATAGATATGCCCGAGATAGAATTCATTTCACCCTTTGAAAATAAGAGAATTTTTACTAAAGTTAAGATGTTTCCAATATTTTCTCATGAAGGCAAGGTGATAAATATTGTGGTGATACAGGAAAATATCACCAATCGTAAACTTGCAGAAGAAGAACTCGCAAAACACCACGAAAATTTGGAAGAACTCGTTAAAGAACGTACCTTAGAAGTTGATGAAAAAAATCAAAAACTTTCAGATCAAATGAAGATATTTGTAGGCAGGGAATTAAAAATACGAGATTTGGAGAAGAAAATCAGGGGGTTGCAAGGGAAGTGAAGTTTCAGGTTATGATTTGGCGAAGTTTCTGTCATCTCGACTGTAGGAAGAGATCTCTCAGTCGTTCCTCCTTCGAGATAACATTAAAAATAACGCGGAGCCAAATAACACGAACGAAGTGAGTTAATGACAACTGAATGACGCGCGTAGCACAAATGACACGAAGTAAATGACAAAATTACAAAACATGAAACTATACAAATTCAAAAGCATCAGAACCCGGTTAACTTACTGGATTTTTCTGTTTGCGCTAATACCGTTATTAATTACAATGACAATTACCTATTTCCAAAGTGCAAATAATATTGAGGTAGAGGCACTTGATAAACTCACCGCAATACGCGGTTTAAAAGTTCAACAAGTTGAAAGTTGGTTAGATAACAGATTGGGAGATCTTCAGGTTATGTCCGAAGATTTTGAGATCAGAAATCTGGAATATCTTTTTGTGAAAAAATCAAAATCGCCTGAAGATTTTGACAAATTAGATGCCGCCAAAAATCTACTAAACAGATATTTACGAAATTTTAACGATTATACAGAAATATTTATTATTGATGCAAATACTGGTTTAGTTGAACTTTCAACAAACCCAGATATGGAAAGCATGAATAAATTTCACAATTCATTTTTTAATGTTCCTTTAGAAACCGGAGAAAAATACATAAAAGATATTTATTACTCCGAAACTCTGGGCAAACCGGAAATGACTTTCTCTATGCCTATATTTTGTTTAACACATAAAACACATATAATTGGAATTTTAGTTGTCCGGATAAACCTATATGAATCGCTTTATAAATTACTGCTTAACCGAACAGGATTAGGCGAAACCGGCGAAACCCTAATTATTAACAAAGATGTAGTGGCATTAAACGAACTACGCTGGTATGAAAATGCACCTTTAAACCTACAAATAAATGCAGAACCTGCTATAAATGCATCACAAGGCAAAACTGGCATAACGGTTACCACCGATTATCGCGGCGAAGATATACTGGCGGCCTATACATATTTACCGGAAACAAGTTGGGGTTTTGTTTGCAAGCAGGATTTAAGGGAATTAAATGCACCAATACGTAAAATGACGGTGAATTTTGTCTTTATTTTTGGAGTTATTACAATCATCATTTTTTTTATTTCACTGTACATCAGCAAATCAATTTCAAAACCAATTATTAATATGAGCCTGGTTTCACAAAAGTTGGAAGCAGGTAACTTATCCGAACGAATCAATACAAATGATGAGGATGAATTGGGGTCGTTAGCCAAATCATTAAACAGTATGGCAGATGCAATTGAATCGAGAATAGAAATACAACAAGGCGTTTCAGCTATTTCTAAAACAATGATTGACCAAACGACCATGCAGGAGTTTGGGTCTGAACTGCTAAAACAATTAATGAAGATTACCGTGGCAAACATGAGTACCTTTTATATTATAAATGAAGCCACCTCGGAATATGAACATTTTTTTTCGGTTGGAGCCAATAAAGAGTTATTAAAACCGTTTAATGTCGAAAATCCTGAAGGTGAAGTTGGAAATGCACTTTCAACAAAAAGCATTTATTATCTCCGCGACATTCCGGAAGATACAATTTTTAAATACCGAACCACTGCCGGAGAGGTAATTCCAAAGGAGATTATTACCATTCCAATAGTAGTAGAAGATTCAGTTGTTGCCTTAATTTCTTTGGTAAGTATTCAAAAGTTCAGCAATGAATGTTTTGAAATTCTCAAAAATTCGTGGACAAATATTAATACTTCGTATTCAAATTTAGTAGCCGGCGAACGAACCCGGGTTTTGGCTGAGCATCTTTCACGGATTAACCAGCAATTGGAAGCCCAATCGGAAGAATTACAAGACCAGGCTGAAGAATTACAGGACCAGACAGCCGAACTACAACATTCTTCAGAAGAATTGCAGGAACAAAACATTGAGTTGGAAGCTCAAAGAAAACAGGTGGAAGCATCCAATAAATTAAAAAGTGAATTCCTTTCGAATATGAGCCATGAATTAAGAACACCTCTGAATTCAATAATGGGGCTCTCCCAGGTGTTAATGATGCAGGCTAAAAATAAATTAAGCGATGTTGAAAATAACCATCTGGCAATTATTGAACGGAATGGTAAACGGCTTTTAACTTTGATTAATGATATTCTGGACCTTTCGAAAATTGAAGCAGGCAAAATAGAAATGGAGACGGAATTTATTTCTTTGGCTTATCTTTTACAAACGATAAAAGAAAACATGTATGTGTTTTCCGAACCAAAGGGCTTAGAAATAAATTTAACCGTTGCTGAAAACCTACCCGCAATTGAATCGGATGAAACAAAATTATACCAGGCCTTAACAAATATTGTTGGTAATGCGGTGAAATTTACCGAAAAAGGCAGTATCGATATTACCGTAATAAACAACCCGGAAAATGTTTTTATTGAAGTTAAAGATAGCGGCATTGGAATTCCTGAAGAAGAACTTCCTTATATTTTTGATCAATTCAGGCAAGCCGACGGTTCATCAATCCGGCAATACGAAGGAACCGGGCTGGGGCTTGCCATTGCCAATAAAATGATAACATTACTAGGTGGCAATATTTCTGTTCAAAGCACTTTAGGAAAAGGTTCTGTTTTTAAAATTACCCTCCCGCTTAAATGGAATGATGATATCTCGTCAACCAGGTCAAACAGTTTTGGAAATTTACCGGTTCAATCAACAGGAAGTACAATTCTTGTGGTAGATGATGACCAAAAAACTGTTGATATTATTTCGGATTATCTTAATGAAGCTGGCTATAAAACCATAAAAGCAACATCAGGGAAAGAAGCCCTGAAACTAGCAGAACAATATAAGCCATTTGCTATTACCCTTGACATTGTTATGGAGGATATGGATGGTTGGGAAGTTTTACAAAAATTAAAAAACAATATAATAACAAGAAGTATTCCCGTTATTATCGTTTCTGTTTCCGATGACAGGGACACAGGATTTGCCCTTGGTGCAGTCGGGTTCATTATTAAACCTGTTAATAAACACGTGTTGATATCAAACATTAAAAAGGTAAAGAATATGCCTGATTTTGTGATGATAGTTGATGATAATGAATTTGAATTAACCCAAATTTCAAAAATTATTGAAGCAGAAAAAATAAAAACAATTCGAGCTACAAGTGGGAAGGAATGTATTAAACTGTTAAATGAAAAAATTCCCGATATCCTTATTCTTGACCTTATGATGCCGGAAATGGAT
>JABMQB010000206.1 GCA_013203525.1 Mariniphaga sp. | reverse complement strand
TTTTTAAAAAAGATGTATTTTTATCTGATACATCCTGATTATTCTGAATAAAAGCATCAATATTGTTTGTTATATTCAGCAATCCTTCCATTAAATTCAGGCTTCTGTTTCTTAACTGGTAATGTGAAGAAACAGTATAACAAGGAGGCAGGTAATTACGATCAATTTCCAATCGATTATTTATAATCTTTATTTTTGCAATGGGAAAATGATTTGGCCCTACAATATTTTCTATGTCTGAATTACTACTTACGCATTTAAGTTCCGAAATCGGACTGCAGAAAGGAAAACGAAGTGGTTCTTCTTTGTCATTACTTTGTCCTACTCCTTGCGTTTCATAGGGTTGGGTTAACAAAACCAAATAAAGCGGAGCACCATGGCTGATTTTCTGATCTTCAACATTTACTATAACACGTGGTTTAGAACTTTCTACTGCTCCTTTCTGATAAAAAAAGTTTTCATTTGAAATATCAAGAAGCGTTCCGGAAGGATTTACTGCCAGGAATTCCAGTTGTTCAATAATAATTACCTGATTAGTGCTGTCAGAAGAATCAACCGATAATTTTATCAATGGATAATCAGATTCATGGTTTAATTTGTTTCCAATTATTCCATAACCACCTGAAAACAACAATCGGTTAGTGGTATAAATGGTAGACAGCAGATAGTCTTCCATGCCTTTGAAATGCATTTTGTTAATTAGCATACCATCCACCCAGTTCACTCTTTTATTCGTTTTCATTTTTCAAATTTTAGTATTCATATTTAAATGGGCATGTCTCGAATCTTGTTTAAAATTTTGCGAATAATACAAATTAAAATATTTTAAAAGTTTAAGTTTTAAACTTACTTGCATGCTTGATTTAGATGTACTATCATAAAAGGAAATTTTCTTCAATTTATGAAATATTTGAATTCTTGCTGATAATACGTCCTCATTTTTCACAGCTGGATCAGGTTCTAATGAAAAAATCGAATGATTCTCAGAATTTGAGTTTTTTTGACAAGCTAAAAATGTTATTTCATACTCCGATCCAAAAGTCAAAAAATACAAAAGTATTTTTTTTGTTAATTTATTTAAACATCCGTTTTGAAAATTACTCATCAATAACATATTTTCAGGATCAATTTCAATCTGAATATTAAAAAACACCGGTTCATCTAAAAATACATTACCTAATAAAAGTGAGTTTGAATCAGTGTTCATTTTAGAAAAACGTCCAATTCTGTTATTCAAATTAGCCGATTGGTATTTTTTCAGGTTTCTAACTTTATATATAGTTACATTTTGCGCTAAAACGTACTGAATTAGTTTCTGTATGTCTTTAATTTTACCAGCAGTTTCCGATGAGTATGGAATAATATTCAATAACCTTAATATCTTCGAATTCCCATAGGTGTTTTCAATAAGATTAACCATTAAACTATAAGGAGATATATCTTTGGAGAACAATTTTTTTATAAAAGCATGACCGTTAAAATTCTTGTTTGCTTTACTATTCACTGCTATACAATCAATAAATAGTATTTCGTATAATGAAAGCAAATCTATTTCATCAAATACACGAAAGAAAGTAAGTAAAGAGATTGCAATTTCTGAATCGAGAGAATATTTAAAATGGTTATAACTTTCCCGTTCTATTTTTGCAATGGTTGAAAAAATTTCGCTGTCAAAGGGTAAAAACAAATTTCGAATAACCTTCTTTTCATTCTCAATTTGTTCAATAAATTGTGGTTGATTATTTGTATCATCCAGTTTTTCGTGAAACAATCCCTTAGGAAGAATATCGTAAAATCCGGGGCGGTTTATTTCAAGAAAAATATTGCCTTTTTTTTTTGTTACCCGGCCAGTATCATTCAATATTCCTTTATTAAAAAGTCCCCTCGGTTCATAAATTACATCATTATCATTGGGTAAAAGGTCAATAAATTTTTCATAAAGAATGTCAGTTTTTGAATTCTCAATTAAATCTTTAATATTTTCTTTGGTTACCATATCATCCAATATAAAATTGCACAGCAATTAAAAACTCTCAGAAGTTAATTCAATGTAATAATCTTTCGATTTTGTTTCAATATGTAAAATATCGAAATCTGGTACACCTACCTGTTCCAAAGTCAGATTTTTCCATTTAAAACTTTCATCAATAAAGTAATAACCTCCTTCTGGTGACGGCAATTTATAAGCCGTTTCTTCCAATCCTATTTTAATATCATTTTTTAAAATGAATTCTTGTACTTTTGAATCCGGGATCATTGCTTCATACTTCCTTTCTTCCGGCCTGATTAGAATATGTGTTATGAAAGGATTCCTAAGGTAGATTTTTTCAATATTATCGCCATACCTTTTTTCAAAATAAACAAACAAATCTTGTATTGTTGTTTTGGTTGTAATGTTTATGTCTTCAATAATATTTTCCCAACTATCGTGATGCGGGCAATTATCAAAATAATTAGGCGATATTATTGAATATGCATCCATATTCATCCCTTCGTAATAAAAGCTTTTACTATTTAGCGAACGGCATACCTGAAAATTCTCAAACCGGTCTCCGTCTTTGTAGCCGTGAATAATTTTTAATGCCTCCTGAACCTGTACCGCGCCAATAATTGAAGCACTGATGGGTGTTGTTGCTACCCTTCCAAAACTCAAACTTTCCTGGAACACGTCTGCACAACCTTCGCGTATGGCCATATTTTGTTTCGACTCATCAGCTAATGAACAGGCATAACAAGCTTTGCCCTTATCATATACTGAAGCATGGCCATCAAGGTTTCTTATACCCCCATCAATCCAGGGTTTATTAAGCCTGAAAGCATAATTGTTGACAACATACCGCGCCAGGATACTATCGAGGCAACCGATAATTACATTGCTTGCCCTGAAATAACCTAAACCAACTTCTTTTTCAATATCGCCATTGAGCCAAATTACATTTATCTCAGGATTTATTTCTTTTATCCTCTCTGCAGCAATCTCCGATTTATAGGCCTGCTTTTCAGCGTCGGTGGTCCTGAATAGTACTGAACGCGTGAGGTTGGAGTATTCAATCCGGTCGAAATCAACGATAATAATATTCCCAACTCCAAGTAAAGCAAGGTTTTTTAGCACCTCATTCCCCAGCGCACCTGCCCCAACAACCATTACGGTTGCTTTAGCGACCTTTCCAATATCAAACCACGAAATAAGGTTATAAACACCCTCACCCCAACGCTTTTTGGTCATATTTATCAATTAAATAACTTGTTAATATACAGACCTAACTCTATCCCAATGTTATATAATTTATTTTCTATATCATTTTGATAAAAGGTATTATTTAAACCAATATTTGTGCTTATTCCAATTTTGAATATATATGTGTTTGAAATTGGACAAGTTATTCCAACACCTCCAACTATTGCGAAATTAAAATCATTTGCATTTCTATTAATATTAATCAAATCTTCACGTTTAGCATAAAAAGTATTGTTTTTGTACAAAGGTCTCAATAGATTAACACCTAAGTTCGTGTAAAATGACACCTTATCAAGCTTGGTAGTTCCAAATTCAAGAATAACTGGTATTGATATATATGTGAAATTAGCTTTTTTGCTTTCAACATCTGGATTTCCTAATGTGTAATCTTGTTTATCATTAGTTTTATCATAATTTGTATCAATCCCGATTCCGGCTTTTAATTTTATTTTTGGACTTAATGATCTATAATATCCAACATTAAATGAATAACCCAGAGCACCTAATGATTTAATATCAGATTTGTTAATTTTATATGTATTTGAAAAAATGTTAGAATATGTGGGCGTCAAGCTCAAATAAAATCCCCATATAGCATAATTATCATCTGTTTCCTGAAATATAAAATCAGAAATATCAGATTTGCTATTGGTACTTTTAACAGAGGTTAAAGGTTCAGTTCCGTAAACATTCAGCAGTAAAACTGACAGGCAGGTAAAGATTACTATTTTTTTCATGGTGTTTATTTAAGTTAGCTATGCGTTCTAATTAAAAAGTTTATTGATATAAAGGCCAAATTCTATCCCAACATTGTCAAGTCTATTTTCAAGGAAATCAGAAAAGGCATTGTTTAAGCCAAAATTGGTAACAACACCAACCTTAAGAATGTAATTGTTTGTAATGGGATAGGTTATACCGGCACCACCAAGTAATGCAATGTTAAATGTATTTGTATTTACAACTTCCCATTCTCTTTTCTCATTTTCAATTTTTCCATAAAAGCCAAGTTCGGGAACACCATTTAATATGACACCATCATATTTTGCATAAGTACCTTCTGTATAAAATTCAATTACTTTAGTTTCCTTAATACGCATGGAAAAATTTACACCAAGGTCAACATAAAAGGAAAGCTTATCTAAGTTAGTGTATCCATATTCAAGAACTAACGGTAGTGAAAAATAATAACAAGAAAGGATACTATCAGTAAATGTGTTTTCATTAAAAGTAAATTCAACATTAACAGTATCTATTTTATCTATATCTGTCGCATTAAAATTCTTTGTATTTGTTATTAAGTATTTATTTTTAATATCTACACTAAACAAATCAATTCCAAATCCTGCTTTGAATTTCAATTTTGAATTTAATGACCTGAAATATCCAGCGTTAAAGGAAAAACCAAGATTACTACTTAAATCAATTAAATTACCATCAAATCTATCATCAACATCTGTTAATAAATCAATATTATAACGAATTGACTTTGAAAATACATTTGAATAACTGGGTGCCACATTTATAAAATACCCCCAAATAGGATAATTTTCATTATTAGCACTAAATGAAATATCAGAAATGGCTGATTTATTTTCTGAATTCTTTTTACGAAGTTTTAAAGGATCATTCCCATATACATTTACGAATATGATTGACAGGCAGATCAGTAATGCTAATTTTTTCATGTTAATAGAATTAAACGTTATTTAACTCTGCTTTTCTATATATTTAAACAATGTCTCACCTATTTTAAATGTATCGCCGTTATGCAAAATATACTCTTTTTCAGGCCTCATTAACATATGGTCGTTTAAATAGGTTTTATTTTTAATATCACGAATAGTAATTACAGGGTAATCCTTATTCGACCGTTCCAGGTAAATTACAGCATGGATATCCTCAGATACTACGTCGCCTTTTTCCCAGTCCATTTTTATGATATTCTTGTTTCCTTTTCCAATAGAAAACATACCAAAATCTGCACTTTTTGAAATCCATTTATGCAAGGGGAATTCTTTATTTTTTACCGGGGCGTTGGACAGCACCAGAAAATATTTTTCGGCCATTTGCCTTACGGTGGAAATTGCCATACCCAGTCCGCAGCCGTAAATACACAGGCTTAAAACCATCATAAATTCTTCATCAAAACTGTTAATCAGGTATAAAGTAATAAAGCTGAACAGGATTGAAAACAAACCTCCTATTACCCCATGCGATGCCGACAATGTGGTTTTTACCGATAAGTAGTAACCTATCATCGGACCAAAAAGAATCCAGGGGATCACATCCACAAGCGTTGTATGAAAAATGCCTAACAGGATCAGAATATAACTTCCTCCCAGAAATGCAACAAAGCCTACAATTGCTCCAATAATACTACGTAATAATAATTTGAAGGCGATTGCCAGGTTAATCCTTCGGAACTCTTCAAGGTAAAGAAGAAACATGGAAAGGAAAAATCCTAAAATAGATCCCAATAAAAGTAGAGGGCTAAATTTTTCAACCGAATTTACCTGATCAGCAACATCAACATTTTCAGGTAGTATTTTCTGGATTAGTCCATCGAAAATGCCGGCAGATAAAAGGGACTGATAACACAACCAGGTTATTAAACCTGCAATTATGCCCCATACTATCCAGCGCATAAACCGTTTTTTGTTTTGTTTAACCACCGAATCCGTATCATCCCTGCCAAAAGGGTCATTTATATCAAAATAATTTTGTTTTCCTTTCTCGCAGATATCCGGGTAATTTGGGCATTGATGGCTGTTTTCTTTCCAGCAGTTCCAATGTGCAATATGCTCGCAACAAAACACAGCCTTTTCTTTTGCTGCAATTTCCTGTTTACACCATGAACATGAAAGTTTCTCCGTATCTGTGTCTGGTTTATATTTATTAACATGTTTTACTTTAAATAAGATACTGCTTGTTAGTGGGACAATAACCTGGATTAGAATAATCACTATCAATAAAAACAGGATTCCGATTATTACCCCAATAATTATTGTTTCGTAAATATTTGTTTCATAAAACCTGTGTGGTGAAGCTTTACTTCCTTTTGCAAACCGGATCGATCCACGGGCCCTTTTATTGTCGGGGAAAGTAATCCGCAATCTGAGTTCCCGGTTATAACCTTTAAAGGTGGTTTTATCGGGATAATAAATAAACATTTTATAATCCGGTAGAATATCATCAATCACTTCATTAAATATTTCAGGAAGCTGATCTTCTCCTCCCCTGCGATAATTGTCCGGATTCCCGCTAATTTCGCAAATGGTTTTCATGGTTTCTTCATCAAAGAAAAGATCATCGCCAATATCTTTAATTCCAATCATCCAGATTTCTACTTTATTGCTTTCTCCGGTATAATTTTCCAATGTTTCAAAAAGTTTATCCTTGTCAATACTGAGAAATTCATTTTCCTGATATTTTGGAATTTTTTCCGATTCATCCCTGCCATCGGTTAAAACAATTAAATAGTTTTGCGGGGTACTTCGTTTATAAATAAGCTCATTACGGAAATATATCGGTTCATACTTTGTATTTGGTATTACAGCGGCGCTATCAAATTCCAGCAGTTTGGTATAAATAGCATTATTTAAAGCTGTATGGGAATTAACCGGATCTTCAGGAACAGGAATAACATCGACGTTAAAATCACCCCTTGTTACAGGTAAACTGGCAGAAATGTCATTATTAAACCAGGATATAAAGACACTGCTGTCGGGCATGGAATTCAGAAGGCTTGTAAGGACTTCATATACTTTATTTATTTTAGCATGGGTCATCGATCCGCTGCGGTCAACCAAAACAGATACAGTAATTTCATCCTTGTTTAATGAACCCGTGCTTGTCATTTTGGGAGTATTTCCGTTAACAGTATCTTTCAGTTTTTCAAATGAGCCACTTAGATAATACGGCTGGAAAATTGATTTTATTCTTAATTCACTGATAATGGAATCTTCCACTTCCACATTTTTGAAATCGGAATATATTGGTTGTATCCTTGTATTATTTCTGACATCAAGAAGATTAAACTGCAAAGCAACTTTACTTGTATCATCAAATATTTCCGGTTTGCCAATAAATTCTATAACATAATTGTACGATTGTGCAGATACTGAAAAGCCAAAAACTGTCAGCAAACAGAAAGTGATTACGCCAAATTTTATTCTTGTATTTATTTTCTTAAGATCCATACACATAATTAT
>JABMQB010000205.1 GCA_013203525.1 Mariniphaga sp. | reverse complement strand
CTAAATTTGATGCTGATATTTCAAATTTTACGTTTATAGAAGCATCAGATATTGAAAAACATTTTACACCTTACAAGCCTAATAAAATTAAAAATGCTAGTCAAGTACTAACAGAAAGTGCTAAAAATTTCTATAAAAATTATTATAATGCTGAAACTGTTGAATCTCTTAGTAATATTGATATATTTCGAAGGTTAGGAAAAAAGGAAGTTAATTATGCTCCACATTTGCTAATTAAGACAGGGCAAAAAGATAAGGAATTTTGTGCTTCTTATATTGAATTCGATTGTTATTTTAAACATGCGGTTTATGGTATTTCTTATAAGCAAGTTATTGAAAAGAATATTGATAAGGTTAATTTATTAAAAGCTTTAACAGCATATTATAATTCAAAATTTTCATCATATTATTTATTTCTTACCTCAATATCATGGGGAATTGAAAGAGAACAGGTGCAACCTCAAGAAATGCTATCCTTACCTCCATTGCCTTTTGAAATAGATGAAGAAGAAATAATTAAACTGGCAACCAAAGAAGATGAAATTGCCGCAATTATTTCAAATCCCTGGAGTGACAAACTTAAGATCAAAGAAATTGAAAAAGAAATTGATGAAATTATTTATAATGCATTAGACTTATCTTCTTTGGAGCGGTACCTTATTGAGGATATATGGAATTACAGCTTGGAATTATTTCAGGAAGGAGCAAAATCCCGGGCATTAATGCCGGTAAATAATAACAATGATGAACTTGTGGATTATTTAAAACTACTTGCCAGCATTTTGAACGAACATTTAAAACATACTGAAATTCGAACATGGGGAAGTATTTGGAAAATGCCGTCAACAATACCACTACGACTTGTTTCTATTCACTTTACGAATCAATATAAGCCCGGACATATTCACTCACTTCCAAACAATAAAGAATTAAACACAATTATCAATAAGATTGATAAATATACTTATGAAAAGTATTCAGAAAGTATATATTTCAGGAAAGTAGTGAAGTATTACAATAATGATGATATCCATATTGTTAAGCCAAACCAAAAAAGATTTTGTTCTCGGTCATTAGCCATTCAGGATGCTGACTCTATCCTAGTTGAAATTTCAAAAATGGAATAAATTATGGATTTCAACAGAAAAAATATTAACGCCATCAAATACGGTTTCCATTTCAAGTGTTTATATATTCTAATAGATGGTTTTAGATTAATGAAAGCTGATGGCAAATATGAACTTAACTGGGAGGAGGAACAATTAACAGCAACTCTTATTCATTATATTAAAGGATGCCCAAATAGAAATAAATGGAAAATTCATATAGAACCTGAAATAAGAAATTATACTCACCAAATTATTGATGGCAGTAAAACACCAAAAACAGCTTCTAGAATTGATATGAAATTATTTACCTGGCAAAATGATAATGAAGATATTTTTATGATAGAGGCTAAAAATATCCGAGAAAATAATTGGATTAATAAAAATGGAAAATTGAACTATGCAAGAAGGTTGCATATACGATTTATTGAGACTGGGATTGAACATATTATATCCGGTCATTATCCATTAAACAGTTGTATTTGTGGTTATATTCTTGAAGGAAAAGAAAAAAATATTCTAGAGAAGCTAAACAAAATTTTAAAAGAAAAGAGGATAAATAATTTATACAAATCTGATCCAATCAATAATCATCTTATGATCTATAATACCAATTTGGATAGTGAAACTAAAATAAAACATATATTCCTCTCTTTTAATATGAATTAGCAAGTTGATTTCAGGCATAAAATGACTTTAAAAATAAAATGAATTATTTCAGCAGCAATATTAAATTACTTAGGGCAAAACGGCAGCGAACACAAAATGATGTGGCAATTTCGTTAAACCTCAAACGAACTACAATTAATGCACTTGAAAATTCCATAAGCCAACCTACCGTGCCCCAATTACAAGCATTCTCTAATTTTTTTGGAATCGCAATCGATACATTGATAAATACGGATCTTCGGAAGCTTTCGGAAAGCCAGTTTACAGATCTGCAAAATGGATTTGATGTTTTTATTAAAGGAAGTAATATCCGTGTAATTGCCACAACAGTGAACAGCGATAACGAAGAGAATATCGAATTTGTACATGAAAAAGCCAAAGCCGGATATACAAATGGTTTTTCCGATGCTGAATTTATGGAAACCCTTCCGGTATTTCAATTACCCTTCCTGTCAAAAGAAAAAAAATACCGCGCATTCAGCATCAGTGGCGATTCAATGCTCCCTATTCCGGCAGGATCAGTAGTTATTGGCGAATTTATCCTTGATTTTAATGATATTGTTACGGGTCATGCATATATTGTTGTTACCCGCGAAGATGGAGTTGTTTTTAAAATTGCTGAAAACCTCATTGGAGAAAAAAATTCGGTAAAACTTTCTTCACTGAACTCTTTATATAATCCATTTGAAGTTCACATTTCAGAAATCAGGGAGGTTTGGAAATTTGTTAGTTACGTAAATTCAGAAATGCCTGAACCCCTCACTGATTACGACAAATTAATGAATTCTATAACCAACCTGCACGATGACGTTTCGAAACTTAAAAACAATATAAATCGCAGTTAAGATTATTCTTTTTTATATTAATTATAAATAATCTATATGCGGGTTAATAATCTGCTAATAGTTTAAACCTTTCTTATTTTTGCGCATCAAACAAATTCACTTTAAACCGAAAAAATTAATGTCTGGAATATTTAAAAAAATATTTGTAATATTATTATCCCTTTTATCAATACAGAGTTTTTCTCAGGATACAGAAATTCAAAACGACAGTTTGAGGAAAAATGCTGTTAAGCTTTTTATCGATTGTGTATTTTGTGATATGAACTACATCAGGCGTGAAATACCCTTTGTAAACTATGTGCGCGATGTAAATGAAGCTGAACTATATATACGTGAATCAATGCAAAATACCGGAAGTGGCGGCAGGGAATATTCTTATTTTTTCCAGGGGCAGAACAAATTTTCCGGAATGCAAGACACTTTAGTTTATGCAACCCGTCCGGATGATACTATGGATCATACCCGCGCCGGACGTACAAACATGATGAAAATGGGACTAATGCGTTATGTAGCTAAAACACCTATTTACAAAGAAGTCAGTATAAGACACAATGGACAAATTGAAGAGGAAGAAGTAATTGACAAGTGGAATAATTGGGTATTTGAAATTGAGACTCGTCCGCGTTTTGAATCGCAGGAAAGCCTAAAGGAATTCTCAATATTCAACACCTTTAGTGCCCGAAAAATAACCCCGGATTGGAAAATAGAAATGGAGTTTGACCATCGTGCAAGCCGCACCAAATATAAATATGAAGGAGAAGAAAGTATAAATGATGTCACCAATCTGTCAAACGAAAACCTACTTGTAAAAAGCCTTAGTAAACACTGGTCAGCTGGTGCCCGGATAGAGTTAGGGACTTCGACTTTTAGCAACACCGATTTTATGGTTGAATTTTTCCCATCAGTTGAATATAATCTTTATCCATATTCGGAATCAACACATCGCCAATTACGGTTTTTATATGGTGCGGGTTACGCATATATGGACTACATCGACTCAACCATTTATAACCAGGTTAAAGAAGGACATTTTAAACATAGTATGGAAGTTGCCTATCAAATCCAGGATCGTTGGGGTTCAGTGAATATTTCGCTTGAATGGTCCAACTATTTACATGATTTTACCAAAAACCGTATTGAGCTGGATGGCAATCTGAACATCCGTATTACCAAAGGCTTATCATTCAATATACGTGGAAATATTGCACGTATCCACGACCAACTGTCTCTGTCAAAAGTAGAACTTTCAGAGGCTGACATTCTACTTCAACTTCAAGAAATGGCCACCGGGTACGAGGTTGATGGAGGACTGGGGATAACATATACTTTTGGTTCAATTTATAATAATATAGTAAATCCACGGTTCGGGAACGGAGGAGGAGGATTCCGCCGTTATTGATTATAAAATAGAACAATTAAACTCATTTAAGAAATCCTATTAAAAAAGGCAAATACAATAATTTTTCCAAAATCATCTTTCTTTAAAAGTTTAAGGTTTCCTTTTTCGAAAGCAAACTGAAATTCTGTATTTTTTCTAAAATCTTCAGGATCTTGTAATGTTACAAAATTGCGTGATTTACTCCAGGTGGTTGCTTCTATCTCTTTAACAAAAGCAACTTCAAGATTTGAAGAATTATGAAATGTTCCGTCTTCATCAAATCCAATATTCCAAACCAAATTTTCAGATTTAACCTGACTTTCTTTTATATTGATTAATTCTTCCCCTGGTTCGGTATAATATTCAAATACTTTCCATTTCCCTGGCAACGAATTATTTATTTTATACTCCTTTATTCTTTGCCTAATTGATTCAATAACTTTCATAAGTTTTTCAGTTAAGAAATTTAATCTAACGTTCAAAAAAAAATTGAAAAGTCGATCAATAAAATTAGACGCAATTCCTTTCTAAAGGTTTAACACCTCAATTTTGAATTAAAAAATGCTCATCCTTATTCATACTTAATTTAAATTTCAAGTATTTTAATATCGCAAATTATTTATTTTCAGTAATTTAAAAATGAATCTATCTGTATTTGTAACAATTGTTTAAAATTCTAACTAATTGAATGTTAAATTTATAGTTCTCTCAATATTATAATAATACTATAATGGGAACAAAAAAACCAATAAATTTTTCAAGGCGTGATTTTATTAAATACAGCGGATTATCAGGTGGAGCATTAAGCATTGCCGGAGTAGCTGGCGCCGGTTATATGGCCGGAAAAAGTTTTGATTCATATACCGGATCGGAACGGAACGATCATGGGTTAGGCCAGTTCTTTAACCGGAAACCATTCGAGGTTAATAGCCCAACTTACCAAAAAATTGGAAATACCAGACGTATCGAAAATGTTGAAAATATATTTAGCAGGAATGGCGAAATGGGTCAATTTATGCGAAATAATCCTGATTGGATACCAGAAGACGGGATTGAAATATTACCCGAATCGCTTCAATCATATTATAAAAAAAATCCGGATAGCCTTACTGAATTTTTTGTTGCACGAGAAAAAAGCGAAATTCAACATGCCAATTGGCCAAAATATAAAAAACGCTTTTTACTTGCTGATGCATGGTCTGCAGCTCATTCAGCCCCACTAAGGGGAAGAGGAGCCTTTCCTCCAAATCCAACATCACCACCAGAACAATGGGATTTTCAAAATATTGACCCTGAGCCGATGCTATTTAAAAGCGATAAACATGCATCAGAATTAATAAAAAAAATAGCTCATTCGTTTGGAGCAACTTTAGTTGGGGTAGCGAAAATAAATCCCGACTGGGTTTATCAGGGAAGAATGAGAGGTGTTGGGAATACAAATTTTGAAGTACCAAAACACTGGAAATTCGGGATTGTAGTTGCAGTACCACATGAATGGGATCAACTCTATGGGAATCCTACATATGGCAGTTCCTACGATGGATATTCAAGGCTGCGCCAAATTGCAGGAAAGCTTGAAGTATTTATCAGACATATTGGATTTTCTGCCCGGTCACATGTTCCACCTACATCATATGAATTAGCAATGCCTCCATTAGCAGTTGATGCCGGATTGGGAGAACAAGGAAGAATGGGAGTTTTGGTAACTCCTGAACTTGGAGCTAATACAAGGCTGGCGGCAATTACAACCGATATGCCTTTACAAGCAGATAAACCAATTGATGTTGGTATTTCAAAATTTTGTAAAAAATGTAAAATTTGTGCCGAGCAATGTCCAAGTAATGCTGTCAGTTTTGAAAAAGAACCTGAAGTTGTAAGAGGATATAAACGATGGAAAGTTAATCACGACAAATGTTTTACAATTTGGAATACTGTCGGGACGAGCCACCCACGCGGATGCCGGATTTGCCTGGCAGTTTGTCCTTACTCACGAAAAAACAACTGGATTCACCAAATAGCCAGAGAGGTTGACCCACGAGATCCCACCGGATTATTTTCGTCGGCTTTACTTACTATGCAAAAAAGCTTTTTTGAATACCCCGATGTAGAAAATTATCTACCACCACCCGATGGGAAAAATGCTTCATATCATGAGGGTCCTGATTGGCTTAGAACTGAAGAATGGTT
>JABMQB010000204.1 GCA_013203525.1 Mariniphaga sp. | reverse complement strand
TGTACATCTTCATCGGTAATACAAACACCCGATCCAAATTCTTCTTTTTTATAACTTTTACTGATAATGTTGAGTGCCTTAAAATTTCCGATTAAAAAATTAATGGTAAATCCGGCAGCACCGGCAATTAGCAAAACGAAAAGGTAATGATACCATTCATACGACTTTTCGATGGCAACAGCAATTGGCACATATGTTTCCAAATAGTTGTAATCAGTAAAGGTTTGGACGGGTAGAGCTTCAATTTGTTTTATAATAGTAAAAGTAATCAACGGAATAATATAGCTTATTACCATTGTTGCCAGTAAGTAAATCCGGTTAAAGGAAAATTGTTTTTGTTTCTGAAAAAGAATCAGAAAAGTCAGATAAAAGGCGCCCATTGCCAAGGCAACCTTGCCGAGGTAAATTAAAAAGGCTTCCATTATTTTTTCTCTTTAATTAAGCGAATTAATTCTTCCAGTTCTTCGGATGATAATCCTTTTTCTTTTACAAAAAAGGCAACTGCACTTTTATACGAGTTATCGAAATAGTCGTTTACAACCTGTTTCATAAAGGTGCTGCGGTACTCTTCTTTCGAAATAAGAGGAAAGTACTGGTAGGTGTTTCCGTATTGCTTGTAACCAATTATGCCTTTGTCCTGTAACAAACGCACCAGTGAAGAAACCGTGTTATAATGTGGTTTCGGATTTTCGTAATGTTCAATAATATCTTTAACAAAAGCTTTTTCAAGTTTCCAGAGGATTTTCATGAGTTCCTCTTCTTTACGCGTTAATTTTTTCATATTTGAGACAATTAGACATTGAGATATGAGTAGTGAGATTTAAAATACAGAAACAAAAATACAACTGATATTTCAGTTATGCAACTATTTTTACAGTTTATTAACTGAATTTTCAGTTTACTTGAATGTAAAACAAAGAAAAAGCTGCCCCTCCGGACAGCTTATAAACTTTTATTTTTTCTCAAAAAATATTAAAGTTGACTAAGACATTGATTAAAAATTATTGATTTATTCTATTATTCGTCTTTTTCACTACTACTGCGTTAAAATTTCCTTAAATAGCTAATGCTATTCTCGTTAATTTCGCCTTGTATTAGTAAAAAATACTTCATAATTTCTCTTTTTCGTATTCGATTTAAAGTTTTATGCAATTAAGACAAAACACTCCTTTATTAGTTTAATCTTCTATGTGTTAATGTGTCGTTAAGGTTTTTTAAACGTGTTGTTATTGATTGGAAAGTGGTGATCTGTATGGGTTTATAAGTCAATTTCATATTGAAGCAGAATAATTGAAACCAGGGTTAATGATTTTTTTTTGACTTGATCAATAAAATGGTTTTGATTTATCGATTCAACCGGTAACTTTATACCTTAAATAAAGACTAACATTTAGTACAATTAAATAAAAAACTATGGAACGTATTGATAAACCACAAGATCCGCCTCCCAATTATTTGGTTTGGGCAATTTTAACAACCATTTTTTGCTGCCTCCCATTTGGGATTGTATCCATTGTATTTGCTGCTCAGGTAAATTCAAAATGGCAGGCCGAAGATTATGACGGCGCCATGAATTCCAGTAAAAATGCAAAAATATGGGCTTGGGTATCATTTGCTGTAGCTATAGGAGGATTTATCATTTGGTCGTTGTTGGCAGTTTTAGGAGTAGTGGCAGGATTTTGGGCTGATGCAATCAATTGGTAGTTTGCCGAAGTATGTTAAGATTGGGCTTGTTGTAGTATTTGGAATTATTACAGCTCTTTTCTTTATTATTAATCCTGAAGAAGGGGGTGTTTTTCCTGAATGTATATTTTACTCGGTTACCGGGTATTATTGCCCGGGATGTGGTTCGCAACGGGCTATACATAGTTTCCTTCATTTAGATATTTTAGGTGTTATCAATAATAACCTGTTGTTTTTACCTGGGGGGATGATAATTTTCTATGGTGTTACATTACCATTAGTAAATAAAAAGTTGGGCACCAATTACCGGAATTTTTTATATCACAAACGGGCTCCACTTTATATTTTTATTGTAATTATTCTATTTGCTGTTTTCCGCAATTTACCCTGGTTTCCATTTACTTTACTTGTGCCTGGAACATAATGCTGAATAAATGAAGCTTACTACTGCTAACTGAAAACTGTTTACTGTTCACTCGTTTTTGTTCCAAACTTCGGATCATACTTTAGAAAATTGATAATTATAAAACCGGGGATAGTACAAAGCATTACCCAAATAAAGAAATATTTATATCCTATCAATTCCTGTAACCAACCACTTATCATCCCGGGTAGCATCATTCCCAGGGCCATAAATCCGGTGCAAAGTGCATAGTGTGCTGTTTTATGTTCTCCATCCGAGATATATATCATATAGAGCATAAATGCAGTAAATCCGAATCCATATCCAAATTGCTCTACAACTACTGAGCCCGTAATAATCCATAAGTTTTGAGGTTGAACAAATGATAAAAATACATAAACAAGGTTTGGCAGGTTCATTGCAAAAACCATAGGAAGCATCCATTTTTTCAGTCCATTTTTTGACACTACAATTCCACCCAGGATTCCACCAAGAGTAAGGGCAATCATTCCGGCAACACCATATATAGTACCAATTGTTTTAGTTGACAATCCTAATCCGCCAATACCTGCTTCATCAAGCAG
>JABMQB010000203.1 GCA_013203525.1 Mariniphaga sp. | reverse complement strand
AGCTATGTTTACCCTGATGAGTTACGATAAAATGTATATGGATATTAACCTTCCTGAAAAATATATTTCTGAAGTTAATCTTGGGCAGGAAGTACTAATTACCAATTATACGATTGAGGAAGATACACTAAAAGGTATTGTCAGTGAACTTGCCCCTATTATTAGCACTGAGACCCGTACATTTAAAGGAAAACTTCAGATTAACAATCCTGAATTAAATCTAAGGCCGGGAATGTTTGTAAAAGCAGATATAATAGTTGCACAAAAAGACAGTACTATTGTTATTCCAAAAGATATTATTTTATCCAGCAATCGCGGAAGGTCGGTTTATATAGTTGAACGCAGTAATGCGCGCAGCAGAAGAATTACTACAGGAATTGAAAATCAGGATAATATTGAAATTGTTGAAGGGCTGAGTGTAAACGACCGACTGGTTATTCGAGGCTTTGAAACTCTTCGTAATGGTTCGAAAGTAAAAGTTATCCGTTAGGATAATCCAGGTTAATTAAATAGAAAATTATTAGTATGAATAAATTAACGCAATTTTCTGTCAATAACCCGGTTACTATCCTTATGGTAGTCTTAGGAGTTGTCCTCCTCGGATATATTTCATATGATAAACTGGGTATTGATTTATTTCCCGATTTGAACTCACCACGGATTTTTGTAGAAATAAAATCAGGTGAGCGTCCACCGGAAGAAATGGAAAGCCAGTTTGTTGAAAACATCGAAGCGTTGGCAATTAGGCAATCAGATGTTATTCAGGTTACCTCTGTTTCAAAGGTCGGAACTGCGCAAATTACTGTGGAATACGCATGGAATAAAGATATGGATGAAGCTTTTCTGGATTTACAGAAAGCCTTAAATGCAATGACTCAGGGTCAGGATATCGACGATCTTACAATAACTCAGCATGATCCCAATACAGCACCTATAATGACTATTGGATTAACTCATACCGAAATTGACGATATGAACGAAGTCCGGAAAATTGCTGAGAATTATATACGGAATGAATTAGTTAGGCTTGAAGGTGTTGCCGAAGTTGAACTTTCGGGGCAGGAAGAGAGCGAAGTAATAATAGAAACCAATCCTTACAGATTGGAGGCACAAAACCTTTCGCTTGATCAGGTTAGCACTCGTATTCAGAATTTTAACCGGAATGTTTCAGGTGGGAGTATAAGTGAAATGGGCAGGCAATATGTGGTTAAAGGTGTTAGTATGTTAAGCGATGTTGATGACTTTAACAACCTTATTGTTGGTTATAAAGCTGTACGTGCACAAACCGAAGGGCAAACAACTGTTGAAATGGCCCCCATCTTTTTAAGAGATGTTGCTACCGTTTCATTTGGGAATAAAGAACCTGAAAATATTACTCGTATCAATGGCGAACGTTGTGTTGGTTTATCGATATATAAAGAAACCAAATTTAATACGGTAAAAGCTGTTGAACAAGTTAATGAAGCACTGGTTGATATTGAAAAAGCTCTTCCCGGATATAAATTATTACAGGTTTCAAACCAGGGGACATTTATAAAAGCTGCAATATCTGAAGTAGAGAAAACAGCGTTGCTTGGTATATTGTTGGCAATTTTTATCCTATTTCTTTTCCTTCGTCGTTTTGGAACTACTTTGATTGTTAGTTTAGCAATTCCGATATCAATAATTGCCACATTCAATTTAATGTATTTCAACGACCTTACTATAAATATTATGACTCTTGGTGGGTTGGCTCTTGGAGCCGGTATGCTTGTTGATAATGCGATTGTGGTACTGGAGAATATTTTCCGAAATCATGAAAGCGGTATGTCAGTAAAAGAAGCTGCAATTAAAGGCACCTCTCAGGTTGCAGGAGCAATTACAGCTTCAACTCTAACAACAATTATTGTTTTTCTTCCTATAGTATATTTACATGGTGCCTCAGGCGAATTATTTAAAGACCAGGCTTGGACAGTGGCATTTTCGTTAGTATCATCATTGTTTGTCGCAATATTTTTGATACCAATGTTATATCATAGAATTTATAAAAATAAAAAGTCGCCTGTAAAACATAAATCAGTACAGATTGGAAGTTATGGAAGATTCCTTGGGAAAATACTTAAAGCAAAATGGGTAATAATTTTATTGGGTGTTATTTTAGTAGGGGGGTCGGCTCTTTTAATTCCTTATATAGGAACCGAATTTATGCCACAATCGGAAACCAATGAGTTTACTGTTAACCTGAAATTGCAGGAAGGAACGGAACTGGAACGTACCGACGCAACTGTAAGTAATATTGAAACTGTTCTAATAGACTACCTGGGTGAAAACCTTGATAGAATATATTCGCATGCCGGGCCTACATCTGGTATCTCTGGCGATGAATCATCAGTTTTTGAAGGCGATAATACAGCGAATATTACTGTGATATTAACAGAGGAATCAACCTTATCAACTGAAAATGTTATTTCGGCAATTAATACGTTGACTGAAGGAATACCCGATTTGGAAGTAACTTTTTCTCAGGAAGAGACATCTTTAAAATCGATACTTGGAACCGATGAAGCTCCTGTTGTTATTGAAGTTAAGGGAGAAGAACTGGATGAAATAGAATCAATTATAAATCAGGTTAAAGAACGGATGGTTGATGTAGCCGGGCTATATAATGTACAAACAACCATTGAGGATGGCGCACCCGAAGTAGAGATTAAAGTTGACCGTACAAGGGCTGGTATTTATGGTATCGATATTAATACAGTTATCACTCAAATGCAGGATCAACTTCAGGGTAAGGATGCAGGGCAGCTTGAAAAAGATGGTGAAATGCACGATATAACAATAAAAATACCTGAAAAAAGGGTAAGCGAAATAGATGAACTGACAATTACTTCAGGAACTCAGGTATACAGGTTAAATGAAATTGCTGATATATCATATAGTGTTTCTCCAAAACAAATATTCAGAAGGAATCAAAACCGAATAGGGAAAGTAACAGCTCAAATGGAACAAGGTTTTGCTTTAGATCAAATGGCAAAAATAATCAGGGAAGCAAATGCCGATGTCGACCTTCTTCCTGATTATAGTATAAAAGTAACCGGGCAGGAAGAAAAAAGACAGGAATCAATGAGTAGCCTGGGGTTTGCCTTAATGTTATCCATTGTTTTAGTTTACATGGTATTGGCGTCGCAATTCGAATCCTTAATTCATCCCTTTACGATATTATTAACCATACCACTTGCAGTTGTAGGAAGTATTCTGATATTCTTTATCCTTGGGAATACTATTAATATAATGGCAATAATCGGTATCATAATGTTGGTTGGTATTGCAGTGAATGATTCCATTATTCTTGTTGACAGGATTAATCAGTTAATTAGGGAAGGCATCGAAAGAAGGACCGCAATTATACAAGCGGGACAACAAAGAATTAGGCCAATAATAATGACCAGTTTAACAACAATTCTTGCTCTATTGCCACTTACAATTGGTTTTGGTGAAAGTGCTTCATTGCGTTCGCCAATGGCATTGGCTGTTATTGGTGGGCTGGTAACTTCAACACTATTAACATTGGTCGTGATCCCTTGTGTTTACGATGTTTTAGACAGGTTTAAAAACCTATTTGTGAGAAAACAGGAATCTATAGTTCAGGAAAATTAAAACCGGGAGGCATCAGGGATGAAATTCATCATTAACAGAAAAATATTTATCAGTATGCTGTTTCTCGGGCTAACCCTTTTAGGGTATGTTTCCTATAAACAGTTACCTGTTGAATTAATACCCAATGCTGAATTGCCTATGTTATTTGTCCAGATTAATTCGAATATCGAAGTAAATCCGGATTATATGGAAAACCAGGCAGTTATTCCTGTCGAGGGGGCAATCAGCACAATGGAGGGCATTGAAAGCATTGAAACATCTTTAAATAACAGGTCGGCATCAGTATCGGTTAGCTTTAAACAAAATGTAAATTTTAAATATACATATCTTAAATTACAGGAAAAGATAGACCAGGTTGCCGATAATTTAGATGAAAATTTTAATGTAACTGTTAATAGGGTCGACCTCCAGCAAATGACCAGCCAGTTCATGGAACTACAGATCAGGGGAAGTGGTGGAGTTGACCGTGTAAGGAATATTGCTGATGAGGAAATTACCCCGATGATGGAAAATATTGATGGAATTGCATCAGTATCCGTTTATGGGGGGCAGGAACGCTCAATCGAAGTACTTTTTAATAAAGGTGCATGTGAAGCCTATGGTATAACCCCAAACCAAATACGGTCGGCAATTTCACAAAATTCACGAAACCGTACATTTGCAGGTTATTTGCATGAATCACAAAAACAATATTTTGTTCACGTAACGGGGGAGTATGAAAATGTTTATGAAATTGAAAATATCATTGTTGCCGATGGACCAATCTATCTGAAAGATATTGCCGATGTATATTTTGGTGTAAAGGAAGAAACGACCATTAGCCGTGTAAATGGCCTGGAAGCAGTTTCGATGACATTAACGAGTGATTCACAGGCAAATCTTATTGATCTTTCACACGATGTTATTGATGTAATTACAGAGTTAAACAAAAAGCTGGGTTTAAAAGATGTTGAAATTGTTGTTCAGACCAACACGGCTGAAACAATGGAAACAAATATTAACCAGATTATTCAGCTTGCATTAATTGGAGGTTTGCTCGCTATTTTTGTTTTATGGATGTTTCTGAAAAATATCAGGATTGTTTCATTTATTGCACTTGCAATTCCAATATCTGTTTTTACTGCTTTTAATTTCTTTTATGCTTTTGATATTTCAATAAATAGCCTTACTCTGGTCGGGCTGGTGCTGGCAATCGGTATGCTGCTTGACAATAGTGTGGTTGTGCTTGAAAACATTTACCGCTTGTCGGGGAAGCGGCTTAGCGCTGATCAGTCAGTAACTCAGGGGACAAAAGAAGTATGGAGGTCGATTGTCGCAGCAACACTAACTACAGTAACCGTTTTTCTCCCATTTATTTTTGCCTCCGATTATATGGTGAAATTATTAGGGAAACATGTAGGTGTTTCAATTATATCTACATTAATAGTGTCGTTATTTGTTGCATTACTTTTAATTCCAATGGCAGCTCATGCTTTATTAAAAGGCAAGTCGTCAAATAATATATTTTACGAAAAAGTTACAACCAATAACCGGATAATTCAAATTTATATTCTTCTTCTTAAAGCGAGTATGCGGGCACCTGCCAGAACAATAATCGGTGCTATTGTTGTATTCTTTTTATCTGTTTTTATTGTACTCGCAATCAGCATGAATAACCTTGAAGAAGTTGAAGAGGATCGGTTTTCAATTTATGTAACTATGCCAACCGGATCAACGCTTGAAGCTACCGATGCTGTAGTCACTGATATTGAAAACCGGATTTCAGAAATCGCAGAAAAACAGGATATAAACTCGAGGATACAAGAGGAAGAGGCGGTATTGACTTATGTTCTTAAAGAGGATTATAAGGATATTGATAACCGGACAATGTCTGAGGTAAAATCAGATGTTGAAAGCAGGGTAAATAATATTCGTACGGCTGAAATCAGTATGACTGCGCCCACATCAAGCGGCGGTTTTGGTGGTGGTGGCGGCGGTGGACCAGGTGGCGGAATGGCAGGCTTTAGTAGTTTTCTTGGTATTGGTACAAACCAGGAAAGGATTCTTATTAAAGGTGAAAATTTTGAGGTAATGCGTGGTGTTGCCGACGACCTTCAATATTATATTGAAAATTTGGAATCCATTCGTTCTGCAAATGTAAGCGCCGCAAGCAACCGGCCTGAAGTCCACCTGTATTTTAATCAGTTACTACTAACCGAATATGGGCTCGAATTAAATAATATTGCATCTGAATTAAATTCTTTTCCAAGAGAAATCACGGCTGGTGTTAATTTTAAACAGGGTGGTGAAGAATATGAAATAATTATTAAGGAAAAACTTAAGGCTGATGAGGAGGAAGATATCAATGATAGAAATATGGAAGACCTCCGCACACTTCAAATCAGCAATCAACAGGGAGCAGATTACGATTTACAGGATGTGTCAGACCTTGTGTATGCCGATGGTATTGCAAGGATAAACAGGGTAAATCAGGAAAAACAAATTGAAGTAAATTATCGGTTTGTTGCCGAAGCGGAACAATCAAAAGACCTGCTGGAAGCATACCGCCTTGAAATTGATGAAATCGTAAGTGCTTATAACCTTCCATCAGGAGTGGCCATTGAAGTATTTCATGAAGAAAATCAGTTCGAAGAGTTTTATTTCCTTTTTGCAGCAGCATTTATATTAATTTTTATGATACTTGCTTCTGTGTTCGAATCAATATCAACACCATTTGTATTGTTATTTTCTGTTCCATTAGCTGCGGTAGGCTCATTCCTGGCACTGATTTTTACAGGGAATGGCCTTCAAAATGCCAATACAATGATCGGATTTTTAATACTTCTCGGGATTGTTGTAAACAATGGGATAATATTAATTGATTTTACAAATATTCTTCGAAAGCGGGGCTATGGAAAAGCACGTGCTTTAATGATGGCAGGCCTATCCCGTGTACGGCCAATTCTTATTACTGCAATTACCACAATTGTAGCATTATTTCCACTTGCTATGGGGCAAGCCGAATATGTCGGTGCAATTGGTGCTCCATTTGCAATTACCGTAATTGGAGGTTTGGCACTCAGTACTGTATTAACCCTTATTTTTATTCCAACTCTTTATTTTGGTTTAGAGAATGCTCTCAACTGGATCAGATCATTACACTGGTTGATAAAGATTGTACAATTTGTTTTGCTTGCATTGGGAAGTGCTTATATTTATTTTGAAGTCGATACTTTTATCTGGCAATTGGTTGATATAATGCTCATTGTTATTTTAATACCGGGTGTTACGGCCTTTATTATGACCAGCCTGCGGCAAGCAAAAACAAAACTTATTACAGATAAGGATGAAATAAAAATTGAAATCAGGAAACTGGTTAAAATTTATGACCGCGATAACAGGTTTACCCGTGAATGGAAATCGGGTATCAAAATCAGGGAAAGAGCCGGATTAACAAAAGATTTTAAAAAGTTACGGGATTTTTCTGATTTGATATGGCAGATTCCAATGTTTCTTTTTCTGGTTTATTTCACCTTCTTTTATTTAGGAAGTAATTTATGGATATGGATTTTATCACATGCAGTTTTCTTCTTCATTTTTATTCTCTGGGTTCCATTAAATCAGGTATTGATTAATAAATCAGAATCAACCGGGAAGAAAATTTATTCGAAACTCAGGAAATATATTTATAATTCGATTTACTGGATTACACCACTTGTATTTCTTGGTGTATTTGTAAAAAAATGGGATAACCTCGGAATGGTAATATTTATTGCTATTATCTGGGTAATCCTTCTTGTAATTTATAGATCATCGGAATATGTCCATAAACAAAATGTAAATATTGCCCGGATAAGTGGAAAGTTTGGGAAATTACGCAGGGGATTTTTCAACTTGGTTAGGCAAATACCACTGATAGGAAAACGTAATAATCCGTTCCGTGCATTAAATGGTGTTTCGCTTGAAATTAAAACCGGTATGTTTGGATTACTTGGGCCTAATGGTGCTGGTAAATCAACCATAATGAGAATAATTTGCGGCATACTTGAACAGAGTTACGGAAAGATTTGGATCAACGGGCTTGATACACAATTCCATCGCGAAGAACTTCAGGGATTAATTGGCTACCTGCCTCAGGCATTTGGCACCTATGAAAATATGACGGCGTGGGAGTTCCTCGATTATCAATCGATTTTAAAAGGAATTACGGATAAAAAAATAAGGGAAGACCGCCTGGAATATGTTCTTAAATCGGTACATATGTTTGACAGGAAGGACGACAAAATAGGATCTTTTTCAGGTGGAATGAAACAACGGATTGGAATAGCACAAATCCTGTTGAATTTACCACGTATTCTTGTTGTTGATGAACCTACTGCCGGACTCGACCCAAGGGAAAGAATTCGTTTCAGGAACCTGCTTGTAGAATTAAGCCGCGAAAGGATAGTAATATTTTCAACCCATATTATCGAAGATATTTCAAGCTCATGTAACCAGGTAGCTGTTATTAACAAAGGCGACCTGAAATATTTCGGGACACCAATTGATATGGTAGATATTGGTGAAGGATTTATATGGCAGTTTACAATTCCTGCAAAGGAATTCGATGATTTTGCCAATAAGCAATTGATAGTCCATCATATGCGCGATGGTGAGAATATTAAGGTCAGGTGCCTTGCAAAAGAGAAACCAGCTGAAAATGCGGTGAATGTTGCACCTCACCTCGAAGATGCTTATTTGTGTTTACTGAAAGATTACGTGTAATTAATAATTCTATTGTAAATGAGTAAAAATCTAGATATAAAAAACAGGTTGTTCATTTTAATAAAAATGTTACGTTACAACCTGAAAATCATTTTTGCCAATAAGTTTTTTTGGTTTCTTCTGGCTTCTTTCGGATTTTTCATTTTTCTTTCCATCCAGTTTGTTATAGATGGAGATACAATTACTGTTGGTACTGTTTATGGAATGCTTTTGTTTCCGGGTATTTTATTAATTTTTTACCCAACTGTTTTTGGCATCCAAAACGATGATGATTCGCGAATGCTTGAAATTTTATTTGGGATACCTAATTACAGGTATAAAGTCTGGTTGGTTCGGATTTTAATGATATTTATTTTAGTATTTGTAATTCTATTGGTTTATGGCTGGCTGGCTTCTATTCTTATGGTTAAAATAAATGTATTAACTATGGCATACCAGCTTATGTATCCTATTACGTTTTTGGGAGCTTTGTCATTTATGTTTTCAACACTAATTAAAAATGGTAATGGTACAGCTGTAGTTATGGTATTAATTGGGGTTGCTTTATTAATTCTTATTGATGCCCTCGAGCGTACTCAATGGAATATATTTTTAAATCCCTTCGAAATACCCAGGAATTTTAACCAGGTAATTTGGGAAGGAGTTATTT
>JABMQB010000202.1 GCA_013203525.1 Mariniphaga sp. | reverse complement strand
GTATATGAATAGTAAACTATTAATTCTTCGATTACACTTAATATGGTTTCAAAATTTAATTCATAATCCAGTTTATTAAGAGTTTTGGCAATATGGTATGTAATTGTTTTACCATTTGATGCTTTGAATCCTATTTTTATTAGTTTTTTTGTTAATTCTTTGGTAGTAGGACCATTCCAATCAAAAACAGCATCAGCTCCAAATAAAAAAACATTTCTTTTATTATTATTTATTAGCATGTTGATTGAGCATATTTATGAATGAAGCAATTTAATACATATTTAATCCTTTGTGAAATTTATTTTTACACGATAATAATATTTCAAATTAAAACAACCATCTGCAATTGTTATCTTTGCCGACTAATAATTTATTGAATAAGTAATGCACGAAATTCTATTTTATATTATCATAGCAATTATTGTTGTCGATTTTATTGTTGAAAAATACCTTGATTACCTGAATACAACCCGTTGGAGCGACACTATTCCAGAAGAGGTTAAGGGAATTTATGATGAAGAAAAATATAAAAAACAACAAGCTTACCAACGTGAGAACCACAGGTTTGGGATGCTCACAAGTAGTTTTAGTTTTTTATTGATTTTAGGAATGTTTGTTTTTTACGGTTTTGCGTTAGTAAATAACATTGCTTTTGGATATACGAGCCATGCAATAATTGCTGCTTTTATTTTTTTTGGGATTCTGATGCTGGCATCCGATATTGTCAATACACCTTTTTCGATTTACGATACCTTTAAAATTGAAGAGAAATACGGGTTTAATAAAACCACTCCTAAAACTTTTATCCTCGATAAAATAAAGGGTTGGCTTGTAGGTGGTTTAATTGGTGGTGGTTTACTTGCCTTATTAATCTGGATCTTTCAGAAAACAGGTGGAATGTTCTGGATTTATGCCTGGATGCTGATTTCAGGATTCAGCCTTTTTATGGCTATGTTTTATTCCAATCTGATTGTGCCATTGTTTAACAAACAAACTCCGTTGGAAGAAGGAGAATTACGAGATACAATCAGAAATTTTTCAGATAAGGTAGGTTTTAAACTTGATAATATTTTTGTGATTAATGGCTCAAAGCGTTCGACCAAAGCAAATGCATATTTTACCGGATTCTGGAAAAAAAAGCGTATTGTACTTTACGATACATTAATTAATGATTTGGAAACCGAAGAATTGGTTGCGGTTTTAGCGCATGAAATCGGGCACAATAAAAAGAAACACGTTACACAGGGTTTATTTATTTCAATAATTCAAACTGGAGTGCTTTTATTCATTTTTGGTTTGGTGATTGGTAGCCCGGCACTTAGCAAAGCTTTGGGAGTTGAAGAACCAAATTTCCATATTGGATTAGTGGCATTTGGAATTTTATATACACCGGTGTCGTTTGTCCTCGATATTTTTATGAATATGCTTTCACGGAAAAATGAATATCAGGCCGATGAATTTGCTGCAGTAAATTACAGGCCGGAAGCATTGTCATCAGCGTTAAAAAAACTATCGGTAAAAAATTTGAGTAACCTGACTCCTCATCCGGCGTATGTGTTTTTTAATTATTCACATCCAACGCTATTGCAACGCTTGGCTTTTTTAAAAAAGTTCGAAAAGAATGAAGGCTGAAATAATTACAATAGGCGATGAGATTTTAATCGGGCAGATTGTTGATACAAATTCAGCCTGGATAGCCAAAGAATTTAACCTTGCCGGGATTGAAATTTATCAGATTACTTCGGTACACGATGACCACTATCATATTTTGGAAGCAATGTCAAATGCTGAAAAAAATGCTGACCTTGTAATTATAACCGGTGGTTTGGGTCCAACAAAAGATGATATTACAAAAAAAGTTATTTGCGAGTATTTCAATACAAAACTAATTTTTCATCAGCCAACGCTTGATGCAATAATTGAAAGGTTTAAACTCCGAAATGTGGATATGAACCAATTGAATAAAGATCAGGCTTTACTTCCGGAAACTTGTACCATTTTACCCAATAAAGTAGGTACAGCCCCGGGTATGTGGTTCGAAAAAAACGATACTATTTTTGTTTCTATCCCGGGAGTTCCCTTCGAAATGCAATACCTGATTTCTGAACAGATATTACCCCGTCTCAGGGAAACAGGCTTAACAAAAGCTATTTACCACCGTACTGTACTTACACAAGGCGTCCCGGAATCCATGCTGGCAGAGAAACTTGAAGACTGGGAAAACAGATTGCCTGATAATGTAAAACTGGCTTATCTTCCAAATCCAATGGCAGTGAGGTTGCGGTTAAGTGCTTTAGGCAATGATACGCAGGTTTTAAAATCATTGGTTGAAAAGGAAATTGAAAAACTTAAATTAATAATCCCTAAATATATTTTTGGTTACGATGATGATAATCTTGCAAGTGTAATTGGCAGATATTTGGTTGAACGAAATGAATCACTTGCCATAACTGAAAGTTGTACGGGTGGTTATATTTCTCATCTTATTACTTCTGTTCCCGGATGTTCTGAATATTATAAGGGTTCTGTAACAGCCTATTCAAATGAAGTCAAACAAAATATCCTGGGAGTAAAAAAGGAATCGCTTAATAATTTTGGTGCCGTAAGCAAAGAGGTTGCTGAAGAAATGGTTGTTGCAGTTAAGAATCTATTTGACACAGATTACGCTGTTGCAACTACCGGAATTGCAGGTCCTGATGGTGGAACTGAGGAAAAACCTGTTGGAACAGTTTGGATTGCCATTGCCGGAAAAGACAAAGTTTATTCCTATAAATATACTTTTGTTGGCGATAAACGTGAGCGAAATATAATACGATCGTCACAAACTTCGTTACAGTTATTAAGGAGATTGATTTTACAGGAACTTTAACAATTCTTATCATTTCTTTGAGAATCTGTTTTTTATATTTGTAATTCTCGTGCCACCACTCCAAGTGGTGGAACGAGTAAAAGGAAAGCTGAATTAAGAGTTAACTGATGGCACCACATAGAGTGGTTCCATCAGGATAAAGGAAACATAGTTTTATCCTTTCGTCCTTGTCTCGTGCTTCCACTTCAGGTGGTGGAACAAGTAAAAGAGAAGTTGAATTAAGATTGTACTGGTAGCACTACTGGGAGTGGCCACCAGGTTTGAACAGATATATTAACCAAATAAACAATGATTGAAAAAAATTCTTTAATTCATCTATATAATCAGGGAAATAATCGGAATCAAATATTTTTCACTCGTGAAAATTATTTGTATTTCCTGAAAAAAATCCGGCAGTACCTATTCCCGGTATGTGAAATTTTAGCTTATTGCCTTATGCCTAATCATTTCCATTTTTTAATTTATACTACTATTAAAAGCGAAGGATTGAAAAAGTATGGTGAACGGGAAGTAAATATTTTATCAGACAATTTAAGGATCATGTTAAGCAGTTATACCAGAGCTATAAATAAGCAACAAAACAAATCTGGTTCTTTATTTCGACAAAATACGAAAATGAAAGATTTGTCAAAAATTGGAGGCAGTAAAATATCTAGTCCAAATTCTTTAGGATACGATTTTTATTGTTTTTTTTATATTCATCAAAATCCATTAATAGCAGGGTTGGTTAATGAATTGGAAGATTGGGAATTTTCTTCCTATCCAGATTATATTGGTTTAAGAAATGGAACGTTAGTTAATAAAGAATTGGTATTTGAAATTCTTGATATTGAAAAGGAAGATATTAAAAGAATTTCAACATTTTTGGTAGAAGAAAATGTTGGAAGAATATTTGAAGGATAGCATGTGGCTCCTCGTGCTACCAATTTGGTTGGTGGAACGAGTAAAGCATTGATGAAATAACTGGTAGCACCACTTTGAGTGGTTCCACCAGGTGTTAAACAAATTTTGGATTAAGTTCCATAGTAATTAAATAGCAATGAAAAAAGCATTATTAATAGCAACAATAGTAATTGTAGTTTTTTTAGGAGCCTTAATTGCAATCCCTGTTTTATTTAAGGGAGCAATTCTTGAAATGACCAAATCGACCATAAAAAAACAGATGGGCGTTGAGGTTGGATTTTCTGAATTTAACCTTTCACTGTTTAAGAATTTTCCAAAAGCAAGCCTCGCATTAGAAGATGTTTTTATTACGGGGATAAATAAATTTCAAAACGATACGCTGCTTAGAATTCCTGTTTTTAGTTCAGAAATGAGCCTTAAATCTCTTTTTAATAAGGATGGTGCTATAATTGGAAAATTGAGAGTGGAAAGCCCGGTATTAAAGCTTATGGTTGGAGAAGATGGTACTTCAAATTGGGATTTTTCAAATGAAACCGAATCTGGTTCTCCAGCTTCTGATATTAGTTCTTCCGAAGAAAAAGTATTTCAACTTGGATTGGAAGATGTGATTATTTCCAATGCTGATGTTTCATATGAAGATAAATCAAGTGGAATTCAGTTATATTTTAATGGAACTGATATTGATCTATCGGGTAAAATGTACGGTACTTCAACCGATCTGAATACATGGGGCATGGTTGATGAATTCAAACTATTATTCGATTCACTTACTTATATTTCAAACACTACCCTCGAAACAAATTCGGTACTAACTATCGATTACGAGGATTTGGTTTTTGATATTAAAGAAAGTGAACTGTTGGTGAACCGTTTACCATTAATTCTTTCTGGAAATATTAAAATACCAAATGATTCGGTTCTTTTTGATCTGGATATTCAATCGGAAAAATCGGGATTGGATGAGTTTTTAGCACTGATACCTCCCGATTATGAAAAATACCTCATTGGATTGACCGCAACAGGTAATGCAACAATGGAAGGTGATATAAATGGAGTTTATTATGATGAGGATTACCCTGCATTTAAATTTGCTTTTAAAGTTGATGAAGGAAAATTGAAATATACTGACTTACCCGAAGAAGTAAAAAATATAACTGCCGATATAAGTTTGAATAAACCTCAGGGTCCTCTTGAATTAATGGAAATAAAAATTTCGCAAGCTCATAGCGAGGTAAAAAACAGCCCGGTTGATCTCACACTTTCGATTACAAAACTATTTGGTGATCCATTTTTTGATGGGGGATTAATTGGTAAAATAAATTTCGACCATTTAAAAGATGCACTTCCACTCGATAGTGTAAATATTGCCGGTGAAATTGATGCCAACCTTTTTGTTAAAGCCGGGTACTCGGCAATTATGAACGAACAATACGATCAGATAAAATCGGATGGAATTGTTTATTTATCCGGATTTTCATATTCAGACCCGGATTTGACAAAACCCGTTTATATTCCAAACGGACAATTGAATTTCTCGCCAGAGTTTGTTGAATTAACCGAAATGGATGTCCGTATTGGGCAAAGTGCAATGAGGTTATCGGGAAGGATTTCAAATTATCTTGGATATTTTTTAAGCGATGGTTTATTAATTGGTAATCTCGATCTCAAATCGCAATTTCTTAACCTGAATGAGTTAATGAATCTTCAGGTAAAAAATGAAAATATATCTGACCCGGCTCAGGTAGATAATCTGGTAGGAGCAGAGGAACAGGGAATGGTAGCCTTTGATATTCCTGAGAACCTTGACCTAAAATTTACTTCCAATGTTGCCGATGCATATTTGGGAGAATTACCTATATCACAGATTAACGGACTAATTACTGTGAAAAATGGCAAATTAGTCCTTGACGGATTAAAATTGAATATGTTTGAAGGAGTAATAAATTTAACCGGTTCTTACGAAAACAATCCTGAAAATATTCCTGTATTTGATTTTGGTTTTGATGTTAGTGAAATTGACCTTCCGGTAGCATCACGCACAATTATTTCTTTACAACAAATAATGTCTTCAACTTCAAAAAGCCAGGGAAAAATAAGTACCCGGTTTAATGTAAAAGGCAGGCTGAGTGAGGAATTGAAAATAGTTTCTTCCACAGTTGATGGAATAGGTTCATTTAGTTCAAAGAATATTAAGATTATCGATTCTCCTACTTTTGATCAGTTAAAAAGTATTTTGAACCAGGAAAAGCTAAAAAATATTTCGTTAGAGAATTTTACTGCGCAATTTAATGTTGATGATGGGAACCTGCTTTTAAGGCCTTTTGAAACCAAAATCGCCGGGCAGCACGCAGTGATTGAAGGAAGCCTGAATGTTGATGATATCCTGAATTTAAAAATGGATTTTGTGGTTGAGCGTGCCGCTTTTGGCCCCGATATTCAGGAAATTCTGGAAGTACTTCCGGGACAGGAAAATATTTTAGAAGTACCGGTAACAGTTTTAATAACAGGACTTGTTGGCAATCCGGAAGTTAAAATGGATTATTCGGAAACAAGAAAATATATCACAGATAAAATAAAAGAATCAACTTCCGATAGTTTGAAAAAATCGATCAATAAAATTGGTAATGCCTTAAAAAAACTGATTGAAAAGTAATCCTAGCTACGAGCTTCAAGTCATTAGTTACGAGTCATCGTTTTATGAAAATTAAGTTACTACTAATTGATTTTGTTATTTTACTTTCATTTTTGTCTAATTTGAAAGCACAAAATTCTGACTTTGTTGGAGGTTTACTTCTAAACTTTAACGGTATTCAAATTGAAGGTGAGAAAGAACAATATTGGGATTCGACAAATGGCAGTATTGGTGGAGCAGGAGGAACGTCGGTTGGTGCTTTTGTTAAGCGCGAATTTAATAAAAACTGGTATGGAGTTTTTGAATTAAGGTTTATTCAGAAGGGAAGTATTTATGAATTTGCCAATCAATTTGGAAACAGAGCGTTGGAACTTTTACGCTTAAATTATATGGAAATTCCGGTTTTGGTTGGCTATGAGATTTCAACAAATAAGAAACCAATTTATTTTGAAGCAGGATTGGCATATTCCAGAATGTTTAAATCTGATTTGAAATTTCAAAAATTAATTGAACGTTTTAAAACACCCAATGTTGAAAATTATAAAAACAGTGATATTTCATTGATAGCTGATCTAAAGTTTTTATTAAACTGAAGAAATAATTTATTACTGGGCTTAAGGGCCGAATACTCTGTGTTGTCGATTCATGAATATTATAACCTGCATAACTTTGATTACGGAATTGAATTGGATTATCTGTTATTTTCCAGGAAATAGAAAACGATTTATTACCTCAGCGCTACTAATACTCCACCGGTAATAAACGCCAGCACCCACCAGATATATGCATACCTTGAATATAGGTGAAGCCCTTTCGGAACAGGTGAATTGATCCCGGTTTTCGATTTTTGCCTCCAAATTAAAACAGCATCAATAAACATTGCTATTAACGATGAATAACCTAATATTCCATGGGCGGTTAAACCACCTTTTGATGATCCGAGGATCATAAAAGTTGTTGCAGTTATATCAAGGCAAACACCTAATGTTAAGAAAATCAGTACTGTTTTATTGATTATTTTTTTATGTTGTTCAGTAATGATTGCAATTGAATAGGAAGCCAATGCAAGAACAACAATTGAAGTCCCAAGCCTAAGGAATGTATTCATGTATATTTTATCTTAAAGAGTCATGGTGAGCCTGTCCCTGTCTGCCGCCAGGCAGGGAACCATGATTAAATTTAAAAATCATCCTTCGACAGGCTCTGGATGACAACATATAAATCAGGACGCTAAAATACTCTAATTTATAAAGTAGCCAAAACTCCCGATTTAAAAAGTACCACTTCAATAATTAATGCCAATAAAAATAGAAGACCAAACCGACGATTATAATCAAATGCATGTGCCGATAAAAAGAGTGGCCAAATATCTGATCCCAAATCTTCAGGTTCTTCAGCTGGCCGCGGCTTACTAAATATTTTAATAGCCCAGATTAGTTTTGGAACTGCCAGCAATACCAATAACATGGCAAAACCAAGCGTTCCTTCCAACACAAGCCAAATCACAAATACATATTGCAAAATCCAAAATGTGATTGTAGTATATTGGGCTGCACTTTCTCCAATAATTACCGGAAGGGTTCGAACTCCTTTTGCCTTATCTTCAGGTAATTTATCGGTGTGTTTGCCAAAAAGAACGGTAGTTGGGCCCAATGCATAAACCAGGCTTAACATTACTATCCAGCTATCCTATTGCCCTCCTGAAACAACAAAGTAAGTTCTTCCAACCATTAGTGGTCCCCAAAAAAGAATTACTGATGGCTCTCCTAAACCAATATATTTTAGAGGCCAGGTATAAAATAAAAGGAAAAATAATCCAAAGCCAAAAAAATATAAAGTTTCAGGACCGGTTTTGAAAATCAGAAATGCACCAATTGCCGATGCGATAATTCTGGTAACCAGAATGTATCTCATAAATTTTGACTTCGACATTAATCCGTGCTCAAGGGGTTGTGGCCCATATTGCGAGCGGTAATAATTGTCTTTATCAATTCCTTTATTGTGATCAACCAAATCGTTTAACAGGTTATTTGTGGCATGTGCCATTACAATTCCAAACACAGCAGCCCTTGTAGAAATTAACCATTTTGAAATCAGATCCAATTGATTCCATTCACCTTTTGAAATTCGCGGAATTACACGGAGTGCTTTTATCCACATCGATGTATTTACCACAATTGTTCGAATTTTTATATTGAAACAATTGTCGAAATGAAAAGGTTTCTTTAAAAAGGCTTCTGAGTCTTTATTTATAATGAAGTTATATTAATTGGATTGTAACGTTCAGGAATAAAAATTATAGAAAAATTCAAGGATTGTTAATCTAAATAATTTATTGAAGAGAAAATTTGTAGGTAATTGAGCCGACCTGAAATGCAGGAGCATTACTGGCAATATTAAAACGGGCCTTTAATGCAGCTTCTCTGGCAGCTTTTAATAGCAAGGAATTCATAGTTGTTGAGCCACGTACTCCAGCTTCAGCTTTTGTAACATTACCATTTTTATCAACAGTAACCTGAACAACAACTGTTCCTTCTTCATTTCCCGGATAATCGGGTTTTGGTAATGAACGAGAGGTTCTTCCTGATAAGCTATATGAGATTCCTGAACCCTGGTCACCCGAACCGCTTCCGCCTTGTCCATAAGTCGATGAATTTGGAGAGCCGGTTGGTACACCCTGATTTCCGCCCGGATAAGTAGTTCCCTGGCTTTCTCCTTCTCCCGATCCGGTTTCCCCTCCACCGCTTCCGCTGTTTTCAAATGCATTGCGGGTTCGTGAATTTATCTCATTAATTTTCTTTTCTTCCTCCTGCCTTTGCCTTTCAATTTCAGCTAGTCGTTGACGTTCAAGTTCGGCTTCACGTTCAAGCCTTTGAATTTCTTCCTGTCGCAATCGCTCAATTTTTGCTAGTCTTTCTTTTTCTATTTCTTCGAGCCTTAATCTTTCCTTTTCTTCAGCTTCCTTTTCCAATCTCTCTTTTTCTTCCGCTTCACGTTCTAATCTTTCCTTTTCTTCATTTTCCCTTTTGATCTTGTCTTCCTCTTCTTTTTTCTTTTTTTCTGCTGCATCAATTGCAACTGTTTCTTCATAGTCCTGAGTCATTGCAACTTCTTCGGCTGGAGTGGAAGGTGCAGGATCAGTTTTTACCGGAGGAGGAGTTGTAACCGGTAGTGGTGGAGTTGTTTCAACTTTTTTTTCTTCTTCCTTAACAACCGGAGGTGTATTTTTTGCCGGGCTTGGTTCAGTTTGCCCAAATCCCTGATCGCTGGTTCCAAAGTTAACCATAATACCTTCTTCGCCTGGCAATGGAAGTGGAGTAAAAAATCCAAGCCAGATTAGTAGTATTAGGATAATCAAATGAAAAATGGTTGATCCAAAAATACCTCTTTTATGTTTTGAAAAATAACTCATTAATTTATTCAGGATCTGTGGCCAATATCATCTTATACTGATTTCTACGCGCAATGTTCATTACTTTTACCATTTCTTCTATTGGCAATGATTTATCAGCATTTAGTGAAATGTATATATCAGGATTATTTATCCCAAATCGTTCTTGCAGGAACGGTTCTATTTCGTTAAACTGAACACGGCGTAACCTGCCATTATCATTAATATGATAGCGCTTATCTTTTGTAATTGATATCGTAGTAATTGGCTTTGCTGAGGTTTGATTACTGCTTTGTGGTAACAGAAGCTTTAGTGCATTTGGAGCAATAAGAGTTGATGTTACCATGAAAAATATAAGAAGCAAGAATACAATATCAGTCATGGATGACATGCTAAAAGCAGCATTAACTTTATTTCTTTTTTTTAAGGCCATAATAAATCTTTTTATGCCGGTTCATTCAGAATGTCCATAAAATCAGATGTGGTAGCTTCCATCTTAAATACAACCTTTTCAACATTTGAAACAAGGATGTTATAAGCAAAATAAGCAATAATACCTACAATTAAACCTGCCACGGTAGTTACCATTGCCTGATAAATACCTGCAGAAAGCAAGGTCACATCAATATTATTCCCTGCATTCGACATATCGTAAAATGCCTGGATCATTCCCATTACAGTTCCCAAAAATCCGATCATTGGAGCTCCCCCGGCTACAGATGCCAGAACAGGAAGCCCTTTTTCCAATTTTGAAATTTCCAGGTTACCCACATTTTCAATGGCAGCATTAATGTCAGTTAAAGGTCGTCCAATTCGTGAAATACCTTTTTCAATCATTCGTGAAGCAGGATTAGTGTTGCTTTTGCATAAAGCAAGGGCAGCATCAATCTTTCCGGTTGAAATATAAATTTTAACTTTTTCAAGCAATGATACATCAACTTTCCCGGCTTTTCTAATTGCAAAAAATCTATCGAAAAAAATATAAACTGCTATAAACGAAAGAAGTACAATTGGAACCATTATCCAACCTCCCTTCAATGCCATATCGATAAATTTAGTTGAAATACCTTCCGGTTCTGTTGCGAGTGTATCTAACTGGTTTGTTAAATCTGCCTGAATCAATAATAAATTATGCATATTATTCTAATTGGTTTTGTATAGACTACATAAAAAAACGAGGTATAACTATAATTATTATACCTCGCTAAATTAAGTAATATTTAAGTACAGATTTATTCTGTAATTATCTCAATTTGTATATTTATGAACAAATTCCTATTAATTTCTATTAAAGCGCAAACATCAGATAATATGTACCTGCACCGGCAAGATATCCAATAAGAGCTAATAAGGATATTTTTTTCAAATACCAGATAAAATCAATTTTTTCTAATCCCATAGCAGCAACACCTGCTGCTGAACCAATAATTAGAATACTACCTCCGGTACCTGCACAATAAGCCAGGAATTCCCAGAATCTTCCATCTACTACAAAGTCAGCATAAAAACCAACAGTCCCTGCTTCTGCGATAG
>JABMQB010000201.1 GCA_013203525.1 Mariniphaga sp. | reverse complement strand
GTCTACTTTTACTCCTCTTATTGAAAGTAATTCTTCTACTTCTCTATAACTTAAAGTGAATCTCAATTTGAAATAAACGGCTTGTAAAATTATGGCTTTGGGATAGCGGTGGTGCTTGAACATCTATTCTAAGTTTTAGTTGTAATGCAAAATTAGAAATTATTAAGTTCTTGATTAATTAATGCGACAGAACCATATAAATGCTATTGGTGATATATTAGCTTATTCATCAAGCCGGTTAAAAATTAATTTGAAATGTACCAAATCTATTGATGATTTAATTGTAAGTAAGGACAAAGTAGGGGAATTTAAAAAATGGATTGACAGATAAGAACAAATACAAATCCCTCCGTTAAAAATAATGTTTAGTAATTTTTCAAGTCCCCTAAAACTCAAATCCCAATTCTTCACCTACACTCCGGATGTGTTTAGCTGCAAGGTTGTATTCTTCAGCAGTATTCAAATGTTCAAGCATTAGTGGTACATTATCGAGTTTTGCAACTTCGGTAAGAAATACCCTATAATCAAGGATTCCCAATCCGGGCCGCGCCTCCGAAATATGTAAAGTAAGTTCATGATTATCAATCAGTGTATCTTTTGCGTGGCAGTTTTTTATCCATGGTCCCAGTTTCTTAAATGCATCCTTTATCATTTCCCCGTTTCTATAATAAATTGTTGGGGTATTAACCATATTAACCGGGTCGAGATGAACGGCAAATTCTTTTCGGTCGATAGCTTTTATCAAATTTAAATATGAATCAACCGAATCAGGATAAGCCCATGGCATAGTTTCCAGTGTGAAAAATGTTCGCTTAGGTTTAACAGCATCAATAATTTTTCGGGTAGTTTCAACAATCAAATCAAAAGTTTCGAAAGTCAGGTTGTCTTTATGCGGTCCGTCCCAACTATTTGGGTTTCGTGAACCGCTGATATTTACACAACAATTGGCATTTATTTGCTCGGCTAACTCCAACGAATCAATACATTTTTTAATAGCGGCACTAGCTTTTGCATCATCCGGATCGATTGGATTGCTCCACGCTCCCACTTCCGATATAATAATATCGGCATCGTTGGCAGCTTTTTCATAAGCTTTCACAACATCCGATTTTTCACCGGGTTGAACCGGGCAATATGCAGCGCTAAAACCTAAATTTTTAACCGCTTTTACCCATTCTTCCGGATTGGTATATTTTTCAAATACCGGCCCTCCAAACCTGATTCCTGATTTATCCATAACTGTTGCTGATCTAAGTACACCTGGCATAGCTGATAATCCTACAGCACCGCTTACCATTAATTTATTAAAATGCCTTCTTTTCATAATAACTAAATTGGATTGTTAAGATAATCATAAATTCTTACTCTTTAATCTCGAATACACCCTGCTCAGCAGATGATCCCTGAGGTACGTCATTTCCAAAAAAATCAGATTTTGGAATATTATGGATATTAATACTTTCAGGATTAATCCCGGAATTTTTAATAGGCGAGTTTTTCATCAACTGAAAACCGATCAATTGTTCCAATTTATAAGGATCGGTAATGTCGGCAAAAAATGGTCCTGTCAAAAAAGGATCTGCCTGCAAACCTGTGGTTTCCTGTCCGGTAGCATCAGACCACATTTTAAGGGTTTCAAATCCACGGAAGTTAATATCCCCATCGTCGGTTTTCCACCATACATTTCCTTGAAAATTCTCACCGGATGATGGCCCCGACACTATTTCACCATTCCCTAAAAAAATATTATTAAAGAATACAAAATTATTATGTTTGCTTGCAGCTTCAAACACAACAGCCGGTTTTTGCTCATTATAAACAACATTGTTATAGATATAACAATCTGACAATTCCTCAGTAGTAGGACCGCCGTTCCAAACAAAAATACCTCCTGCCCCATCGGTTTTTATACCATCATTAATACTTATGTTATAATAAATAGAATTATTGTACCAATCGCGAGCACCATAATATTGAAATAATCCAATCCCTGCACCTTCGTTATCATAGGATAAACAATAGCGAATTACAGAATTAGTAATTCCACCATCAAAATCAAATCCTCCGCCATCTTTAGCACCTGGCGAGGTTTTATTCCGGTAAGCAATACAGTATTCAATTATCACACTATCAGTTTGGTAAGCCCATATTCCTACAGGACCGTTTCCAATTCGAGGCATATCCCAGCCATTATTAGTTGCCACACAATGGTCGATAGTTATCACTTTTGATTCGCCAACCAATATACCATTTCCACTATGGTTATCAAGTTTTGTAGGGTCGCCCGGATTATTTTCAGCAAGGCAATCGCTTACCCTGCAGTTGTTACATTCATATACTGAAATCCCAATTGCCCCATTATGAAGTGCATGTACATTTTTCACCAATACATCGGAACTGTTATAAACCGACAAACCACTTTTCTGAAATCCTTCAACACGAATATTTTGTATTTTAACATTTTGAGCATCAAAAACAGAAATTCCGTGCGTTGTATTCCCCGTTTTGCGCCCTGAGCCTTTGGCAATTATATTCTCTAGCTGAAACCTTTTTCCAGAAATTATTACAGCCACCGAATCATCACCATCAATTATTGCTTTTCCTGTATTGTAATTACTAATTAAAACCGGTTTTCCTTCCGATCCTTCAAGATGTAAGTTTAGAGTTCCTGAAAATGTTTCACCACCATTTAGCAAGATAGCATCTCCGGGAGCGAATTCTATTTCTGCAAGTGCTTCAAATGTTTTAAAAGGAGATTTTATCGTTCCCTGATTAGAATTATCACCGGTTGAGCTTAAATAGTAGTTTTTATGATTTGTACTTTGACAGCCTGCAAACAATATTATAAAAACTAAAAGCCATGAAAAATTAGCACTAAATTTTTCTTTCTTCATCTTTTATAATTTAAGAAAATTTGTTTCTCTATTATAATTTTGAATGTAATAAAACCGATGCACTTCTTAGTCCCTCAGAATTGGCAATTAATTTAATCTTCCCATCCTCCTTTGTTGATTTTACGATCACCAAACATTTGCCTTTCCAGGCTTTACGTTTATTTAAATGAAAACTTTCTACACTCATTGGGTTTGAACTTGCTACTGCCAGAATTTCACCGGGCCCAACTATTTCAAAATTAATCATGTTTTGAGTTCCGGAATGAACCAATCCATCCTTATCTACCAGTTCAACATTTATATAACTCAAATCCTGTCCATTTGCACGAATCTCTGACGTATCTACTATCAATTGAATTTCTGTTGGTTCATCTGCAGTCTTTAAAACCGAAGTAGCCATTACTTCTGTTCCTGAATATGCAACTGCCTTTAATTCACCAGCATTGTATGGAACTTCCCAATGGGCAATCCATTCATTACTTCTGTTGGTTTCTTTTTTACCAAGAGATTTTCCGTTAAGGAACAATTCAACTGTTTCAAAAGCACAATAAACCTCAACCCCCAATGGTTCCTCTTCAAATCCTTCCCAATTCCACTCGGCAACCACATCCTGCCAGTGCCATTTACTCCATTCAACTCGTTGCATTTCTCCCGGGAATGAAGGAACTGGTGGTTTTACAAATATTGAAAGTTGATTGCCGTTTTTCCAAAGTACATCACGGTAATACGATTGCGGGCGTTTATTCACACAAATATCAATATCACCGCAAAAAGCATGGTTCCACGGATAAAAATTTGAATCGTGCGGATAACCCAGCCAACCAATACTTGCTTCACCCAAATAATCAAAACCTGTCCATACATAATCACCCAAAACGTAAGGATAATCAACGACCTCCATCCATGCGCCAAAAGCAACTAGTGGATAAGACTCAGAGCAATAAGAAATTCGTCCCGGCACACGTTCAAGGTCTTTTTCAAAAATACTTGTTTGACCATGATCGCCACCAAAAGAATAATTGTAACCTGCCAAATCAAGGGTTGCAAAATAAGGATCTTTATCTGATCCAAGTCCATTAACAGCAGCCGTAATGGGTCGTGTATCATCTATTGCTTTTATGTAATCAACCAACATTTTTGAAATTTCCTCACCCTCCGGGCTTCCACGTTCAGGAATTTCATTTCCAATACTCCACATAATAACTGACGGATGGTTCCAATCACGTTTTACCATGGCATCCACATCTTGTTTCCACCATTCATCAAAATAAAGATGATAATCCTGTTCGTTTTTTTGCTGCCTCCACATATCAAAGGTTTCATCGATTACCAAAATCCCTAGCCTGTCACATGCATCAAGGAAAGCCGAAGAAGGTGGGTTATGAGCTGTTCGGATTGAATTAAATCCACTGGCCTTCATTAGTTCAACCCGTCGTTCCTCTGCACGGTCGTACGCAGCTGCTCCCAGTGGTCCATTGCCATGGTGCATACAACCTCCTTTTAATAAAGTTGGCTTTCCATTTAAAAGAAAACCCTTATCAACACTGAATTCAATTGATCTGATTCCAAAATTGGTTGTCAGTTTGTCGATAACTTTGGCGTTGGCATCAATTATC
>JABMQB010000200.1 GCA_013203525.1 Mariniphaga sp. | reverse complement strand
CAATCGTTATATTCTTTTCTACTTTTTTTCCTTTCTTCAATTTTGAACCCAATAATTCAACATATACTTGTGTATTACCTAATTCTTTGCGAAGAAAAACTTTTGATTTTGAATCAAACGTAATATTTAATTGACGTTGAGGTGATTCAATGGTTAATCCTTTAGCGGTAATTTTAAAAGGATCATTATTATTTTCAGCATTAATATCAACAATATTTATATTTGATTTTGCTGATGGAGAACCATTTATAAATTGAATTGCAGCACTTGAATAATACTTTGTTGGAAGATCAATACAGAAAAATATCCCCTCAACAATTGTATCAATTGTAACTGTACTATTTATATTTACTGAAACAGTTCCTTTTGCAACATCCTCAATAATTTGGGTAAAGCCTATATGTGGTTCAGTTCGAGAGCGAAAACCACCCTGTCCACCAAATCCTGTTGAAACTGTTTGCAGATTTCCCTCCCTGTCATATTGTGGCCGTTGTCTTTCTTTAGCAGTCGCTGTAAAACTATCCCAATCATTCGAGACTAAGCGGAGGCTGGTTTCAAACTCCATCAGTTGCCCATCTATCCTAATTCCTATTATGTTACCCCATGCCATTACTTCTGATTGAGCTAATAAATTAGCTGAAGTGGATAGAATAAAAACTATTGATATAATAATAATTGCCGGAATCTTTTTTGAGTAATCAATAAAACGAAATTTAATTAACATTTACTTTAATTTTAAATTATATAATTAACAGAAATGAATATGGGGGAAGGAAAATTTCTACAGTTTATTTACTGCTTATCATAAACACCAGTTTCCGACATTTCACCAAAAGATGAGGAAGTGGAAGCTTCTATAGAAAGATTGCCTTCATTCATTGAATAAACTTCAACAAATGACATTTCTTCACCCATGTCACCCATAGAGAATTTAGTTGTAATTTTTAATGATTTTTTATCATCAGCCCACACAGCTGTTGACTTTTGCTCTGATTCCATAAATCCTATGTTTATACATTCTTTACCATCAAGGGTATATTTGTTGGTGGTATTTATCTCCTGACCCTGAAATTCAGAATGTTTTTCTACCTTTAAATCATTACCTGATTGAGTTACAATTACTTCTTTTGGAGACATTGTAAATTCAGCTCCTAATTCACTTTTGGATGTATTCAATTTCCAGCTTCCGGAAAAATTGACTTGGCTCATTGCCGTTACCGAGAATAATACTGTTACTAAAAAGAAAAAAACTTTTTTCATAATGGTCTTTATTTAGGTTAAAATGTTAGGTTGTTAAAGTTCAGAAAAAAAAGGGATGAAAATTCCTATTTGTTACTTTTAATACAACAAAACTGTCCACAATAACACAAACTTTGCTAGAATCAAATGAATCGGACAATTCCCACAATTATTAATTTCCATAATAAATTTTGGTTTCATACAAATATCAAATATACATTTACTTAAAATACTGAAATTGGCTTTCAAAAAATCTATTAATTATTTCAATATCAAACCAATTATATGAACCCGTTTAAATAAAAATATATGTAAATTAGAAACTAATTATATTAGAATAAATATTTCGTAATTATAATCTTTCCAATCTCATTCCATTCAATTCTGCTATTCTAAAAATAAGTTTAAAAACAAACATCGCAAAATACTTATTTTCAGCACTATATTAATAAAAAGAAAGTCTATAATTATACTTAGAATATTCCAATAAATACTAATTAATTATCCTGGTTTATTGCTATGATACATAGAAAAATGGTGGATTCTAATATTTATACGGGAATAATTTTCCCAAAATGAGACAGTTTATTATAAATGCAAAATTTTAAAATATTGATTTTCAGCAAACAAACAATTAAGGAATAATTATAGATAATGATAAGAACCATTTAGAAATGGATCATTGGAAATTTAGAATATTTATTTGATTCTTTCATTTTTGAGCTTCTGAAAACATTTTAAAATCAGAACTCAAAGCTTTTTTAAAGAAATTAGAAGTAAGAAAAAATTTACTTCTATTAATTATTATCAAAACGGAGAGTAATTAATGATCGTTTTACAAATCAGGATCAGATGTGACTCACGACAGGATTTACTGTATCTTTCTTTCATTTTTAACAAAATCAGACATTGCATAAATTATTGACCTATTGCAACTTACATGCAATAATCAAAAAGTCAGTATTAAAATTCACAATAGATAATTTATATTAAATACAGCCTCAATTTCAAATTGATATCCGTCTTTTATTTCTAAAAAAACTCTATTTAACTTATTACAACGTGTCATGACCAGAAAAAAATTTAATGAATCTTTGATATTAAAAATTATCAGGGAAAAAGAAAATGGAATCCCAATCCATAATCTAACAAAAAAATATGGGATAAGCCAGGCAACAATTTATAACTGGCGAGCTAAATATGGAAATTCAGATATGCTTGAACAGGGCAGGATTCATGAATTGTTGGAAGAAAACGATAAATTAAAAAGAATGTATGCCGATTTAAGCCTTGAAAACCTATCTCTTAGAAAACAATTGGACAGGAAAAAAGAATTGAGCAAATATTATTAAACTTTGTTTCAATTTTAAACCTCAAGTTATTTCATTCCCAAAGTGGGAAATACTACTAAACCAGAATAACAAATAATTACCTAAAATTCAATACTTTATAAAAAAGATATTTTAATGGCATATTATATGTGTATAATCTGGCACAAACCGTATAAATACACAAAATTAACTATAATGATAGTAAATAAGCCTAAATATCAGTGGTACGCAATATATACTAAAGCAAATGGAGAGAAAAAACTATGCTCCAGCCTTCGCAAAAAAAATATTGAATGCTACCTTCCTCTTCAAAAAGTATTAAAGTATTGGAGCGACCGTAAAAAATGGATTGAAGAACCCTTAT
>JABMQB010000199.1 GCA_013203525.1 Mariniphaga sp. | reverse complement strand
GAGTTTATATACATCAATTGAAAAACATTATTTGGCAAAGATGCCGGATGATGAAGAACCAATAATTACTGATATTCAGAAAGTTAAAAATGTATTAAACTCTTTAAATATCGAAATGGATCAGCGTTATGAATTATTGAAAAAAGCGCTTGCAAGAAATATTAAAGAATATAATAAAAAGTTTATTAGCCGTAGGTTAAATCCGGAAAAAGGGCATAAGTTTATGCCATATATTGTAGTTGTTATAGACGAATTTGCCGATATGATTATGACTGCCGGTAAAGAGATAGAAATGCCTATTGCACGAATAGCTCAGTTAGCACGAGCTGTGGGAATACATATGATAATTGCTACTCAGCGTCCATCAACTAATATTATTACTGGTATTATTAAAGCCAATTTCCCGACCAGGATTGCTTTTAAAGTTGCATCAATGATCGATTCCAGGACAATATTGGATACACCGGGTGCAAATCAACTGATTGGTAAGGGAGATATGCTTATTGCTTCAGGAAGTAGCCTTACAAGAGTGCAATGCGCATTTATGGATACTCCTGAAGTAGAACAAGTATGTAAATATATTTCCGATCAGAAAGGTTTCCCGGAGGCGTACTACCTTCCTGAATATATTGAAGAGGATCAGGAATCTTTTGCCACTGATCTGAGTAACCTTGATGAAATGTTTGAAGATGCTGCCAGGTTAATTATCCTTAACCAGATGGGGTCAACATCGATGATTCAGCGGAAATTTTCAATAGGTTATAATCGGGCAGGTAGGATTATGGATCAATTGGAAGCAGCTGGTATAGTAGGCCCAAGCGAAGGCAGTAAAGCCAGGCAGGTACTAATTAGCGACGAATATAGTTTGGAACAGTTATTGAATAGCCTGAATTAAATGAATACAATGAAGAAGTTATTATTTTTTACAGCCGCATTGTTTGCGGTTCTTTTTATTTCTGCTCAAAACGAAAGAGCAAAAGAAATCCTGGATGAAGTAAGCCAAAAAACCCGGTCATATACATCTATTACAGCCAAATTTTCTTATTCGATGGTAAATAGCGATGAAGGTATAGATGAAGGATATTCGGGCTCTATAAATCTAGAAGGAGACAAATACAACGTTTATATCAGCGATTTTCCAATCAGGATGATATCAGATGGTGAAACAATTTGGAGTTATATGGAAGATGTAAACGAGGTAACTATTTCAATGGCCGACGATCAAACTTCAGAATTAATGGATCCGACCACGGTATTTACGATCTATGAAAATGGTTTTAACTACAATTATATGGGCGAAAGTTCTGATAATGGCAAATCTGTATATTTAATCGAACTAATTTCAGAGACTGATGAATTTGAGTTTGACAAAATAAGTATCTCTATTGATAAAATTGATATGATGATAGTTTCAGCTACCATGTTTGACGATATGGGAACTCAGTACAAGATTAAAGTGGATAAAGTTGAAATAAATAAACCACTTGATGATTCTCTTTTTAAATTCGATGTTTCTGAATATGATGATATTGAAATAATCGATTTCAGGTAATTAAGCTAATCTCCAATTATTATCGATTCAATTCCTAAATTGTAAGAATTTAATCCAAATCCCATAATACATCCCTGGCATACTGGGCCGATAATTGATTTGTGCCTGAATTCTTCCCTTGATAATGTATTTGAAATATGTACTTCAATTACAGGAGAAGTTATCGCAGCAATTGCATCTCGTATGGCTACTGATGTATGAGTATACGCACCGGCATTAATAATAAGGCCTTCAAATGAAAATCCTGTGTCGTGAATTTTATTTATTATTTCGCCCTCAATATTCGATTGGAAATATTCTAACTCAACTTCAGAGTATGTTTCCTGCAAAAAACGAAAATAAGAATTAAAGTCTTTATTCCCATAAATACTTTTTTCTCGTTTCCCAAGCAAATTAAGATTGGGTCCGTTAATTATCAGAATTTTCATTATTTATAGATTAATTATTATTTATTATAACTTTTTTTATTTGTTTTCGTATTTTATATTGTTTTTCAGCCTTTTAAATGAAAAATATTTTGATTTTTACATATTAATTCAGAAATTACCTAAACCAAAAGTAATTAAATCGGGTTACTTAACAAAGCTAAAGTTTAAAGTCATGAAATGGGAAGACACAAAAAAAGGATACGAAAATTATCTGAAACTAGAAAAATCGTTATCGCAAAATTCAGTTGCTGCGTATATTAACGATATCAATAAACTGGAATTTTTTTTAAATAACAACTTTACGAAACTAATGCCTGATAAGGTAAAACTGTTGCATTTGAAAAAATTTGTGGAATGGTTAAATGAAAAAGGAGTTAGCCCAAGAACTCAGGCAAGGACTATCTCAGGAATAAAATCGTATTTTAAGTATTTACTGATTGAAGAAAAGATAAAAAGTGATCCCACATCTTTACTTGAATCACCTAAGGTAGGTCGGAAGCTCCCTGATGTCCTGTCGATTGAGGAAATTGATTCATTAATTGATGCTGTTGATTTGGAGAAAGCAGAGGGGCAAAGAAACAAGGCTATGCTTGAAACATTATATAGTTGCGGGCTAAGGGTTTCTGAATTGGTTAACCTCAAAATAACCAATTTGTTTTTCGACCAGGGCTATATTAAAGTTGAAGGAAAAGCAGATAAGGAACGTCTTGTTCCGGTTAGTAAAAACGGGATCGAAGAAATTAATAAATATTTGAATGGTTACCGGAAAACATTAAAAATTGATAAGGTAAGTGAAAACATTCTATATCTGAATAGACGGGGTAAAAAACTCAGTAGGGTAATGATTTTTACAATTATAAAAAACCTTGCTGAAAAAATTGGAATGGAAAAAAGAATAAGCCCACATACATTCCGCCACTCATTTGCCACACACTTAATAAATGGAGGTGCCGATTTACGTGCGGTTCAGGAAATGTTAGGGCATGAGTCTATTCTGACTACCGAAATTTATACCCATCTTGACCGGGATTATTTAAAATCAACTATTCACCAGTTTCATCCAAGATCATAAAAATATTGAATACATATATATTGAAGAAGGTGTTAAGGATT
>JABMQB010000198.1 GCA_013203525.1 Mariniphaga sp. | reverse complement strand
GAGATAGAGGGAGCGATTGAAGAATTGAAACATAATTATCCTGACCCTAAAATAAAAGACGAATTTTCGGAAGCATTAGATTTCGCACTTGCATCATTGAAGTTTACCCAATGGTTACTAAAAGATTATAAGCACTTAAAGTTTTATCAATCCCTCCGCTTTCTAAAATTTTAAGAAAACTACTATAATTATTTTCTGTACTGTCAACAATATAGCTATAAATCGACATTTGAATCATATCCTCAAAACCCGGACTGGTATATTCCTTTTTTTCACACGAATAATTGAAAAACATCGCCGCAATAACACTAAGTATTAAAATTTTCCTTTTCATTGTTTAGAATTTATAGTAAGGGTTCTGAACCAATGCTAAGTTACGTTCAAGTTCACTTTCAAGAATAGGCATATACCACCCCATGGGATTTGTTAATTTTGTAGCTAAAATCCTTTTTTGAGTTGACGGGACATTTTGAATTATTACCTCAATAAGGTCCGATTTTCTGGCAAAATTATTTCTTCTCCCCATTCTTAAAAGGTCAAACCACCTTTTTCCCTCAAATGCAAGCTCCAAAGCTCTTTCCTCAAGAATGGCATCTTCAAATACATTTTTTGAATTAGGTAAAACCAATGGAGGTACATCAGCTCTTTCTCTTATTTCATTAATAATATTGGATGCTTCAGAATACCTCTCCAATTGAGATAAAGCTTCGGCTTTCATCAATAATACATCGGCTAAACGGTATACAATCCAGTTACAACCTCCTTGTATTGTACCCGACCGTGTAGACCTGCCATCAGGTGCCCTGCCAACATATTTCCAAATGATATAATCATCTTCGCCATATTTTTTTATACCCGAATCTTCACCCCGGTACAACTCGGCTGCTCCGTAATCAAATGCAAACATCTCAAGTGCTTTTTGACTTGGGTCATAATTATAACTTAACCGGTTAGTTATTCCGTAGGTATCATTTGTTTGCCCGGTTGCTTCATCAAACTGAAACTCAAAAATTCCCTCGAGTGAATTACCCGGATAGTACATCGTAAACCATTGCACACTGGGTACTAATACATATTCAATATTTGCCTCAATATTTTCAACATACTGAATACATTTTTCATAATCAAACAGCCAAAGTGCAATATCGGCTATTAAAGCATCGTAAGCAGCTTTAGTTGCCCGGCCCCTATGTTCTTGTGGTGTATTATATTCTGATGGTGCAAACTGCCTGTTTGCTTCTAAATCAACCAACAATGCTCTGCACACCTCGTCTCCATCCGATTTGGGGTAATAAAACTCTGAATCATCACTTTCGGTTGGTTCCACAATAAGAGGTACATCTTTAAAAATCCTCACAAGATAAAAATAAGCAAGGCTCCGTAAAAAGTATGCCTCCGACACAATGCTTCTTAGCTGATAATCGGTATAAGTATCATCAATTTCCTGAACTAATGGTGCATTTTTTATTATCTCGTTGGTATAATTTATTACCCTATAAAAATTAGACCAGTTGCTCATTCCGTTAGTAGGATAAATATTTCCATCCATGATATTACGCTGGGTACCACCAAGGTTTCTATCATATTGGACCATATCTCCCCTCATTTCGCCATATTGAAATAAATCACCATCTAAAGTTGCAAATGATTCATAAGCTCCCATCAACACAGCAGTAACATCTTCTTTTGTTTGCCAAAACTCTTCACGGATCAGTCCTCCCGGAGGAAGAAGTTCAATCCAATCATTACATGAGAACTGCGTTGAAAGCAGTAATACTAAAATGATATATTTAACTTTTACTTTCATTTTCATTTTTTTTACATTAGAAACCAAGTGAAAGACTAAATGTAATTCTTTTAGATGGGGGTGTTCTTGCATTATCCACTCCAATCCAGAAAGGATCAGCACTACTAATCCCTACCTCCGGATCTTGTCCGGAATAATTAGTAATGGTAAACAGCCTAAGTGCACTTAATGCAAAATTTGCATTTCTGATTCCCAGTTTTTGACAAAGTTGTTTATCCAAATTATAACCAATTTTAATATTGTTCAAGCGCATAAAATCTCCCTGTTCAACATATCTGTCCGATCCAAGGTTATTTGCAGGGTGATCCATATATGCCCTGGGTAGCATTCCTACTTCGGCCTCATCTACCTGTACTCTCCAACGGTTTAATACGGCCTTACTTTGATTGTTCCTGTTTCGCATACCTTCGGTTGACATAGCAACACCGTTAACAATATCAAATCCCAGTCGATAATGAAAATTAAAAGAAAAATTAAAGTTCTTATACCTAAGGTTTGCACCAAAACCACCAATATAATCGGGATTAGTATCCCCAATATATACAACATCGTTTAGATCAATTTTTCCGTCGTGGTTTACATCTTCATAAATAGCATCGCCCCCTTTAAAATTGTAAGTGCCAAGAAAGGAGAATGGAATCGGTACTCCTTCACCATCAACGAGGATATTACCTTCTGCATCGGTTGCCTGAACAGCTTCATCGTTAGGCCAAACACCGAGGTATTTAAATCCAAAGAACGAACCAATAGGTTCACCTTCAACTACTCTTTTTGGGAATTGTTCATTAACAACAGCAACATCCCTCTCAGACACAAAATTCTCGGGAAGTTCTGAAAATTCATTAATATTATGTGAAATATTAAAATTAAGAGAAATCCTTAAATCATTTTTGTTATAAACATTACCATCAACCATTAATTCCCAGCCACTATTTTTTAACTGCCCTGCATTAAGGTATGCCAATGAACCAAATCCGGATGATGTTGGGATTTGATAGTTATTAAAAAGAAGGTCGTTAGTAACTTTGTAATAATACTGCCCCTGAATATAAACACGGTCGTTAAAAAGGTTTAGGTCTCCACCAATATCATACGACCAAACCGATTCTGCCATCAGATTACTTAACTGGACAGAGTTTGGGGCAATGGCAGGATTGACAATATAACTACCTGCAGCAGTTGAATTATAGGTTGCATACCTGGCATAAGGGTTACCTGGTTGCCTGCCTGCTTTTCCAAAGTTAGCAATAAGCCTGCTTTCTCCCAACCAATCCCATGTACTAAACCACGATTCACCGGAAAACCTCCATCCTACCTTAACCCCATAAAATGAAACCCACCTGTTATTAATCCCAAATGCTGAATTTGCATCAAGCCGGTAGTTTCCGTTAAATATATAGCGGTCTTTAAATTTATAATTCATATTTCCCACCAAACTCAGGTTCCTGTTAGCACCTGAACCATTACCAATCCAATTTATCTGGCCTGCAACAGCGGGATCCTGAATATTAACGCTTGGTAATTTATTACTCTGAATATTAATCCATTCAGAAGTACTCTGGTCAGTTATCCAGGCAACCATACCTGTAAATTGGTGATCCTCGGTTTTAAACGGATTATCTAAGAGAAACTGAGATTCCGTTTTAATGGAAGAATTAATATTGTTATTTTCCTCGGCTTTATTAACAGTCCAAGCCAACCAGTCGGTACCCAGGGCATTATAAGGAATAAAATTTTTGGCTTTATATCCTTCATACTGAAAGGAAACAGTTTCATTAAAAGTAATCAGGTCATTAATCCTATACCTTAAAATAAAAGTATTTTGTAATATATTGGTTAACCTGTCATCTCTACTAAGGTTCCCAATTGCTACAGGGTTAAAATAAGAGCCACCACCACCCTGGTAACTGTTTATGGGCGCAAAATACTCACCGGTTGGATTACCATTCACATCTTTTTCCCATATAGTCATATTTGGGGCTTTTATATAAGCCATAGACCTTATATTCCTACCACTAATAGAAACATTATTTTCCCTTGCATTCCTGCTATAATTAAACTTAATAGAGAAAAAGATTTTTTGGGAAAGGAAATAATCAAGGTTTATCCGTGAATTAAACCTTTTAGAGCTTGTGTTAATAGTTGTTCCCTGATCGTCGACATAACTAAAGGAGGTATAATACCTGGTTTTTTCACCACCACCTGATACTTTAAAAAAGTGGTCGTGTATAAGTCCGTTTTGAGTAACAGCAGCAAGCCAATCGGTATTTGCAGAATAGTTATAAAAATCGACATAATCCTTATCATAAGCAATTTCGGGAGGTACATCAAAAACTCCCCTGCTATTGTGCCACTCCTCAAGCTGAAGCATAATATATTCATCTCCATTTAACATAGGAATCGGGTCAGGTTGAAAGTTTACACTATTTTTATATGTATAATCAAACTGAACCTTTCCCATCCTTCCGCCATAAGTTTCAATTAATAAAACTCCATCGGCTCCCTGTGAGCCATATATTGAAGTTGATGCTGCATCTTTTAATACTTCAATTGATTTGATATCCTGAAGTGCAATATTAACGAGGTTACTGATATCTTCCTGATTCGCTGAACTAAGGTCAATTTGGTTAGATCGCGCTCTCATTTGTGGAATGCCATCAACCACAATTAAGGGTTCGCTACCGCTCATCGAACTTAATCCCCTAATAACCAATTGAGAACCTGATCCGGGATCACCTGAAGCGCTAACAATATCGAGCCCGCTAACCCGGCCTTGCAATGCATCGGCAGCAGATGTAATACCTGCATCCTGCATTTCAACCAGATCGATTTTAACGGCTGTTGATGCATTATCACGGTCAGCTACATTGGTTAACCGATTGCTCGTTTGTGCCTCGGCTGTTACGGTTACTTCACCAATGGCAATATCGTCTGCACTTAATTCAACAATAATTGGTTTTGATGGATCAACAACTATGGTTTGAATAGCATAGCCGATTACACTTACTTTTAATGTATTGGCAGGATCGGTCATTTCGTAAATAAAATTACCGTTTACATCGGTTGTTGCTCCACTTACAACGCGATCCCCACTATCGTATTCGATAATGTTAGCTCCAATAATTGTTGTTTTATCAGCTTTATCGATTATTCGGCCTGAAATAATAGTCTTCTCTTGTGAATAAACCAAAGAAAAACTAAAAAGTGCCAGAACAAGTATTATGGTTTTTTTGATATTTTTCATTTCGTTCAAAAACCTTTGGATTAAATTATCAAATATTAATTGTTTGTTCTATTTCGTATCCAATTCTTCAACCAACAAAACCCGGTCAACTCTATGAATTACCGCATTGGTTGAAAGTACAGGAAAAACCGGTTGTCCAGTTCCTATACTACGTGCTATAATAATATTATTGGTTGACCCCTCGTTTATGGTCAAATAATTGCTCCCGTCTTTAGCCGGTACGTTTATTATATCATAATCTGTATCGATATAAAGTTGTGTAAATACCGTTGAAAAAGAAGTGGATTTTTCATCTATCCGTGCTGTTTCAAAATAGCCTGAGGGAACGTTCCCATCTGTAAAGATCATTTTTCCCTGTACAAAATGTAATAAAAGCGCATTTCTTAATTCCTCGGTGGTCATGCCACTATGATCGAAGTTATCAATAGCTTCCTGGCTTGGTACAAAAACAGTATAAAACTCATTTTGAGACACAAAGCTATATCGATATTCCTGTGGTAATGCTAAACCGGCAGTTATCATTAATTGATGAAATGCAGGATATGATGAAGATATCCTGGCATACATATCAGTTGCTGTATAACTAAACCAGTCTTCAACATCGTATGTTACTCCGTTATCAGCATCAGTACTTATTTGTCTTGGGATAATATCAACCAACGCACTGCCGTTATAACCATCGGAACTAACAGCAGTACCGCTTACAATTCCGGTTTCATTATCAATAATTATGTAATTGCCGGCCATATTTTTAATAAATTCTTTTTTGGCAATTCCATTGGGTTGTTCAACACCTACCTGGTTTAGAATTAAAGTTCTTAATTCAGTTACATTTGCCTGGAAGGATTGATAAGTTCCACCGGGTGAAATCTGAAATACACCAAAAATATCATTAACCGGGTAATACAATAATGAAGAATCCTTCCTAAGTTCATTATCATTTTCAACATACAAAGAATAATTCTGGCCTTGCCTTTTCAGGGCTGAAGTTAACCCAGATTGCTCAATTGCATTCATTACATATGAATAGCCAAGGCGCCTGTATATCGGGCCAGTTACACTACTGAATGCACGTGGAATTATTGCTTTATTCAAACCAAAAAATGAGCTACTACTACCATATTTTTTATCAACGATATTAGCTTGATCCACTGTAATAAAATCCAATTCTCCATTATAAAAGCCATTTTCAAAATCGGTTCTATAAATTGGATTAACAGACATATAAGTATTTGCGATTATTCTTTTTAAACGCCTGGGAGCATTCTCAAACCTTCCCCATTGTTGCGGCCCTTCAAGATATTCAGTTACAAATTCATTTAAAGCTTCATTTGTTGGAGCCATTAATCCATAATGGTAACGAATTGTAACTTCAGGTGGCAAACCAAAAGTTCCGGCAGGTTGCCTTGTTCTTTCATTATGTACTGAAAAAAGCAAATCGGGATAAGATAAATCAAAAAGTGAATCGACTTGTAACCCAAGATCTGCTCCAGCCTGATCCAATGTCGCATCATTATTATAAACAAATCTTGGAAAAATATTTATTAAATCGAGAAAATCAGTGTAAGACTCCGAATTTTCATTGCTACTTAATATTTCATATCCATTTTTTAAAGGCTCAACCACCCTGTCTATATTATATATAAAACCATTTTTAGCAAAAATTTCATCCCCAACTATTTTTGCATTTGCATAATAAATCTCATTTACACCTTCAAAAGGACGTCCGAAATAAAATTCATAGTCAGATGAATTCAGGTCATAAATATCAAAATATTCTTTGTAAAAAATTGGAGCAAATTTTCTGGAATCTGTAATAATTCTTCTATCCCAGTTTGTTGAAAGTGTATCAACGATTTTAAACTCTTCATTCATTCTATTAGTCTCTTCAACTCCAACTTTAATGTCTTTGTTCAATAATAATGTTTCTCTTTTAAATCCCTTGGGTTCATTATTAGTTAGTGCAAGGGTGTCGATCCAACCATATACATCAAGAGACCTAAGCTGGACTTTACTCCATGGATTCTGTACAATATGGTATTTTACAATTTTTGTTAGCTCAGGAATAGGGATATCTTCTACCGAATTATACTTTGTATTTTCCTGAAAATATTTTTGAAAAGCTTCATTTGAAGGAGCAAAAAGAGTATAACTCCCTGAAACATCAATTATTGTATCATACCCAGTTAATTCAAGGCATTTTGTAAATGTTTCAAGTTCCGGTATTCCTTTGATTTGGGTGTATACCTTACCCGCAAGCCATTCAGGGCGCGAGAACTTATCAAAATCTTTTTCACACCCAATAAATAACACTGCGAATATGATCAGTAGTGTTAGTTGTTTTAGTTTAGCCATTGCTTTAATTTAATGAGAAAAACAAAAGTAACATAAATCTCGACGTCAAACATATAAAAAAAGAATATGAAAACATGCTATATAAAATACAGGTTATAACAAAAATCATTCATGCCTAATATTTAATTGGCAATACTGTTGCAATTATGACATATTTGTAATATTTGTGTTATCAACTTGAAATTGATCAGCAAAACCTTTATCTCTGTAATTAGCTGGCGTAATTCCAAAATGCTCGCGGAAACATTTAATAAAATACGACAAATTATTGAATCCAGAAAGATAACATACTTCTTTCACTGTATTATTTCGGGTGTTTAACAAGTTATAAGCTTTCTGAAGTTTTATTACCCGAATAAATTCAACGGGTGAATAGCCTGTTAATGCTTTTAGTTTTCTATATAATTGTGTTGTACTAATATTTAATTGAGCAGATAATTTTTTAACGTTAAAATCAGAATCCGTAATATTTTCTTCAAGGATTGCCCTGACACTCATTATAAATTCATCGTCTTTTGATATATTAGTTTTTGTGACTTCCACCATAAAATTCTGAGTAATATATTTTTCCCTTATTAATTCACGGTTTTTAATTAACCTCGAAATTTGTGATAATATAAGGTTCATGTCAAAAGGTTTAGTAACATAGGCATCGGCACCTACGTTGTATCCGGAAATAATTTGAGACTCCGCATTTTTTGCGGTTAAAAGAATTACAGGGATATGGCATGTTTTCAGGTTTTCCTTTAGTTGTTTACACATTTGGTATCCATCCTTATTCGGCATTATTATGTCAGAAATTACTACATCGGGGATAATTTCTTTTATTATTTTCCATCCTTCATTTCCATCGGAGGCTTCAAAACACGTATATATCCTTGACAAAATATTTTTCAAAAAAGTCCTCAATTCAATATTATCTTCGACAATTACAATTTTTAAATCTTTCTCTTTGCCATTTTCTGATACCAATTGGTTTATTAATTCCGGTTGGTTAAGTTGGAACATCTCAACATCTAAATCAGCTTTACTTTCTGGCAATTCGTTTGATATTGTTTCATTAAATGGCAAATAAGCGTGAAATACAACACCCTCATCTTTAATTGATTCTACTTCAATAAAACCACTATGCATTTCAATTAATGATTTAGAAAATGATAATCCTATCCCGGCACCCTCTATACTTTCATCGGTTTTATAGAATCTTTCAAATATTTTTATTTTATCTTCATCATTAATTTCACGCCCTTCGTTAAAAACTGAAATCCTCAATTGTTTTGAATCCAGAGATTTCTTGCCAGTTATTTTTCCATCAAAAATTTCTAATGAAACTGTAATTGATTTATTATCTTCGGTATGTTTAAATGCATTCGAAAGCAAATTATAAAGGACTTCCTCTATTTTTTGTGAATCAATTGAAATAATAACTTTATTTGCCGGGACATTAATATTTAAGTTCACTTTTCTTCTACTTTCCATGTACTTGAAATTCATCACAACATCTTTAATCAACCTTACTATATCTGTATTTTGTGGATAGAGTTTTAGTTTTCCGGCATTAAGTTTTCGGAAATCAATAAATTGGTTAATTAGCTTTAACAAATACTTCGAATTTCTAAAAACTAATTGTAGGTGGTTTTTCCAAAAAGGATCAATATTCTTATAATTTTGCATAACATCGTCGATAGGGGCAATAACAAGGCTCAATGGTGTTTTCAATTCATGGGCAATATTAGTCAGGAAAACCATTTTACTCTCATTGTTTTCAATGGTTAATTTATCAATCCTTTTTTCAAATATCAGGCGTTGCCTGTTAATAATTATAAATATGAATCCTCCGATAATGAAAATAACCACAACAAAAAATACAATACTCATATACCATGTACGATACCAGGGTGGTAATATTTCCAACGAAAATGACTTTATATTTTCAGATTCAATGTTATCGGAACTTATTGCTTTTGCTTTGAAGACATAATCACCAAACGGCAAATTGGAATAATAAGCATATCGTTGTAGAG
>JABMQB010000197.1 GCA_013203525.1 Mariniphaga sp. | reverse complement strand
GGTATTTATCTTTTGAAACACGCTTTTCGATGCGTTCAATGATTTTTAAAGTAGTATCAACGCCAACATCAGAAGTAATTAAAACTTCCTCCAGGTTATCAAGAACATCATCATCAACTTTTGATTTTCCAACAACAGCCCTACTTATTTTTTTAAATACACTTTCTTTAGTCTTTGATAATCCCTTATCAAGGCTTTCTTTTTTCCTGCTGTTAAAACTTCCAAATATACTCATGGCAATTATGAATAAGAGCTTCTAAAATAAATAAAAAAAGCTTTCATCTGTTGATGAAAGCTCCTTTTTATGAAATACAATATCTTCCTATTTTTTATAATATCCCTTAACGTCGTCGTTCGGAATAATTTCTTGTTTAAAAGTATATGCACCGGTTTTTGGCGATTTTACCATTTTTATAACCTTTGCAAAACCTTTACCAGCACCTTTTTGTAATGATGCAACCGTTTTCTTTGCCATAACTTATATTATTTAATTTCTTTATGGACAGTAACTTTTTTTAATATCCGATTGTATTTTTTTAATTCAACCCGCTCAGGTGTATTTTTCCTGTTTTTGGTAGTAATATACCTTGAGGTTCCCGGAACACCACTGTCTTTATGTTCGGTACATTCAAGAATAACCTGAACTCTATTGCCTTTTTTAGCCATTGTTACTGTTCTTTAATTATTTATAATAACCTTTAGCTTTTGCATCTATCAAAGCTTTTTCAATACCATTTTTATTAATAGTACGCAATCCTGCAGCCGAAACAGTAAGGTTTATCCAACGTCCTGCTTCCGGCATAAAAAATTTCTTTTTAAACAGGTTGACGTGAAACCGTCTTTTTGTACGCCTCTTTGAGTGCGATACATTATTACCAACCATTGGCTTTTTTCCTGTTATTTCACAAACTCTTGACATCTCTTTAAATTTCAATTCATTAAAACACACGCTTTCTCAAACGGTTCGCAAAATAAACACATTTTTACCAAATAATCAAGTAGTACTCTAAGTTTTTATTTAAACAATTAACATTTGATTGTTAGAAACCAATATATGCCTTTAATTAAAGTGTTTCTTATGTTTAAAACACTAACAAATTCTCATTTCAGATGGTATAAACTTAATTTAATAATGGGGATAAATAAACAATATATCATATCTGTTTTTTTCTTTTAATAAAGAAGTCTATTTTTAGCCAATCAACCGTATAATGAACATTGTAAAAACAAAATATTACCCAACCTTCCTTCAGGCTGTACATCTGGTTGTATTATACATTTTTATACAAACGGTGGTTGATTTTCCCTTGGCTGTGATTGATTATTATTATGGCACCGATTACCTTTATTTCCCTGTTAAAAAGGTAATACTAGGTGTAGGCTCAATCCTGTTTATTTTATATTATGGTTTCCGCAGATCAAAAAAGAAAATATTGGAAGTATTTCCGATTAAATTTTTTAATCCTCTTATTATAATTTTTGTAACCACATTTATAATAGCAGCCCATGTCCTAATTTCGGAAGTTAACCTGTATGTTGAAAAGTATATACCCCCCCCTTCGTGGTTTATGCAGCTATTTAACAACATCTTTGAAAGCGATTATGGCTGGTTTGGAGCTTTTATGAAGGTTGTGATAATAGCACCCATTGTTGAAGAGCTAATTTTCAGGGGATTAATAATGAATGGTTTTATGCGCAATTACCCAAAATTCATTGCCATTTTCCTTTCAGCATTGCTGTTTGCACTTTTCCACTTAAATCCCTGGCAATTTCCTGCAACATTTTTTCTGGGGCTTTTATTGGGTTGGTTAATGGTTCGCACACATAATATTTTTATTTGTATAATAGCTCATGCCATTAATAACCTGATTGTTTTACTAACGATTATATATTGGGAGGAAATCAGCCAGCATGCCTTTGCTTTAATGGAAAAAGAAAAACAATTAACTACCAGTGGATTACTGATTGCATTCTCAGTAATTGTTATTTATCTGTTAAGTATTAAACGTTTAAAAAAACAGGCTTAGTTTAAAATTTCTCTTTAAATTAAGAGTGTAAAAGATTATTTTTATAAATCATTATAAATTAAGATTTATGGATTATTTATTAATATCTATCGGAGCAATTTTTATGATTTTAGGATTTGTTGGAGGGATTGTACCTATCTTACCCGGACCACCATTAAGTTATGTTGGATTGCTTCTTCTCCATTTTACCGAACGATATCAATTCTCATCACGATTTTTAATTATTTGGGCAGCAATTACGGTTATTGTTTATGCAGTAGATTATATTGTACCAGCCTGGGGAGCAAAGAAATTCGGAGGAAGTAAACGGGGTATTTGGGGAAGTATAATTGGATTATTCCTCGGATTACTATTCTTCCCGCCAATTGGAATTATAATAGGCCCTTTTATTGGGGCTGTGGTTGGTGAACTAACTGGAGGCAAAGACTCTGCCACTGCTATTAAAGCCGGATTTGGTTCTTTTTTCGGATTCCTGGTTGGAACTCTCCTCAAACTTATTACTTCAGGATTTATGGCCTGGTACTTTATTTCTGAGTTGATTGCCTGATACTTGTTACTGAATATTGAACACTGATTATTGGGAATATCTCTACCAAACCAAATCGCAAGCTTCGGGAGGCATCCAGTGTGCATCTTTTCCATCCCATTTTACATTACAACCAATTGGATTTGTAGTTGAAACTGAAACTTTTTTTCCTGATGTTAATTCATCAAGTGCCCGATCAAGGTCATTTACAGTAATTTTCGCAGCATCCTTAGGATTATCAACTGCTCTCCCGGTATAAACCAATTCCCGGTTTTCGTCAAATACATAAAAATGCGGAGTTCGCAATGCTCCATATTTTAAGGCAATTTCCTGTGTTTCATCATAAAGGTATTTCCATGGGAAGTTAAATTCTTTCATTCGCGAAACCATATGCGGGAAATCATCTGATTCATAGGTATTCTTACTATTTGAATTTATACCAACAAATTCAACACTTTTATTACTGAATTTCTCAGCTGTTTGACGTGTTACTTCATCACTGCCGGTAACATACGGACAATGATTACATGTAAAAAACACTACCAGGTATTTCGATTTAAAATCTTCCAAACTGTAACTACTTCCATCGGTTGCAGGTAAATTAAAATTTACTGCTTTTGATCCTATTTCTAATGTAAATACCATAATTCTGTTTTATGAATAAAAAGGAATCAAAATTAAAAATGTTCAAGCAAACTTCATAATTTAATTAAATGAATCAAAAATAAATCTTACAATCAATTAATGGCTGCAGCTGCACAAACTTTTCTTATTTTTGTTATAATCGTATATGAGCATGGATATAGAAAATATTGAAAAACAAATTCTGAAATTGAGGGAAGAACTGGAAGATCATAATTACAGGTATTATGTGATATCACAGCCGGTTATCAGCGATTTTGATTTTGATATGAAAATGAAAGAACTGGAAAAGCTCGAACAGAATTACCCAGAGTTTGCCGATCCCAACTCTCCAACAAAAAGGGTTGGAAGTGATATTAACAAAGAATTTGAGCAGGTAAAACACGAACGGCCGATGCTTTCGCTTTCCAATGCTTATTCCGAAGAAGAAATTAAAGATTTTGACCAACGGATCCGTAAAATTATTGAAGAGGAATTTCAATATGTTTGCGAGTTAAAATACGATGGTTCATCCATCAGTTTAATATATGAAAACGGATCATTGATTCGCGCAATTACAAGAGGCGATGGCTCACAAGGAGACGATGTGATATCTAATATTCGCACCGTGAAGTCAATCCCTTTAAAACTTCGTGGAAATGAATTCCCTGATCGATTTGAAATCAGGGGTGAGGTTGTTTTACCATTTGCAATGTTTAATAATATTAATGAAGAGCGGGAACAGGAAGGTGAACCGCTTTTTGCCAATCCCCGTAATGCCGGTTCAGGAACATTAAAAATGCAGGATTCATCAATAGTAGCTTCACGCAACCTTGATGCCTATCCTTATTCCGTTTTAGCTGACAACCTGCCTTTCGAAGGGCATTACCAAAATCTTCAGGAAGCAAAAAAATGGGGTTTTAAAATTTCGAACGATTCAGTATTATGTAATAACCTCGATGAAGTATTCAATTTTATCCATAAATGGGATAAAGAAAGATTTAATTTGCCGGTTGCTACCGATGGTATTGTAATAAAAGTAAATTCATCACGGCTTCAGGAAGAACTGGGTTTTACCGCTAAATCACCGCGTTGGGCAATTGCTTATAAATTTAAGGCTGAGCAGGCAACAACAAAACTTATTTCTGTGTCATACCAGGTAGGACGAACCGGGGCAGTTACACCGGTTGCCAACCTCGAGCCGGTTTTATTAGCCGGGACAACGGTTAAAAGAGCTTCATTACATAATTCTGATATTATAAAAAACCTCGATCTACATATAGGAGATTTGGTTTATGTGGAAAAAGGTGGTGAAATTATTCCAAAAATAACAGGTGTCGATTTATCACAACGTCATCCCTTAAATGCTCCGGTAGTTTTTATTTCAAAGTGCCCTGAGTGTGAAAAACAACTACAAAAAAAGGAAGGTGAAGCTGCTTTTTATTGCCCTAATGAAATCGGATGCCCGCCACAAATTAAGGGAAAAATTGAACACTTTATCAGCCGTAAATCGATGGATATTGATGGGCTTGGGCAAGAAACTATCGACCTGCTTTTTTCAGAAGGCCTTCTTTCTACTGTAACTGATCTCTATACTTTACAAAAAGAAGATATTTCAGTATTGGAAAGACTTGGTGATAAATCTGCTGAGCGTATTCTTAAAAGTCTTGAGGATTCGAAATCGATTCCATTTGAACGGGTATTATTTGGACTGGGTATCCGATATGTTGGTGAAACTGTTGCAAAAATACTAGCTAAAACTTTGGGAAACATTGATAAAATTAAAACAGCAACTGTTGAAGAACTTACTGACATTAACGAAATTGGTGGCCGCATTGCAGAAAGTGTTGTTAACTATTTTTCTGAAAATAAAAATCTTCAACTTATTGAAAAATTAAAATCATTTGGATTACAACTTGAATTAAGTGAAGAACAGCAAGCAAGCCGTACTGAAAAACTTAAAGGGCTTAGTATTATTATTTCAGGCACTTTCGAAAATTATTCAAGAGAACAAATTAAGGAACTAATTGATCAAAACGGAGGTAAAAATGTAAGTTCCATTTCTAAAAAAACAAGTTATTTAGTGGCTGGAGAAAATATTGGCCCCAGCAAACTTGAAAAAGCCCGGGCTTTAGAAATACCTATTATTTCAGAAGAAGAGTTTATTAAACTTCTGGAAAGTTAAATAATTCTGCATATCGGGAAAATTTAAATCTTCAAACCGACGATTTAGCCCTGTAACAATTTCTTTTATTATTTTTACCATCATATTATGAATACCAGAGAACAAATTGCATATTGCCTTTTGGATAGTAAATACCGTAAAATTAGACGACAGGTAAAACTTTTCAATTTTGAAAACGCCAAAAGAGTTGGTGTGCTATGGCATTTGGATGATAAGGAAGGTTTTCTTTATATTTCTGATTTTCTTAAGAAAAAACAAGTTATTTCCCGGTACCTGTGTTACACAGGCACTTCCAGTGAAGTAATTGCCAATTCATTTGGGAAAAAAGAAACCAATTTTTTTGGTTTTCCAAAAAAAGGAGTAGCCAATAGTTTTATGGAAGTAGAATATGACCTTCTGGTTAATATTTCTGTAAATGATTGTTTCCCCCTTAAATTTGTAACAGCATTAACCAATGCTCATTTTAAAATTGGGACTGATACTGGTTCTGACAATTATTTCGATTTATCAATTAAAATTGAGGATAATAAAAATTCACTTTACTTGGTAAAACAACAAATTCACTATATAGAACAATTTAACAAAAAAGAATTGGAATGAACCAGCTTTTCAAAGGTGCAGGAGTAGCCTTAATAACACCCTTTAATGAAAATTATTCAATTGACTATGACACGCTTGGTTTGATAATAGACAACCAGGTTTTGGGTGGCATGGATTATTTGGTAGCCCTCGGAACAACCGGTGAAACGCCCTCGCTGACTAAGAATGAGAAGTCGAATGTAGTTAGATATGTTGTCGAAAAAGCTGATGCTAAAGTTCCGGTAATGGTTGGTATAGGTGGCAACAATACCCAAAATGTAATTAAGGATATTCAAAGTTTTGATTTAACAGGTGTTGATGGATTATTGATTGTAACACCTTTTTATAACCGGCCATCGCAAGAAGGATTATTCAGGCATTACAAGGCAATTTCGGAAGAAAGCTCCTTGCCTATTATCCTTTACAATGTTCCCTCAAGAACCGGAGTTAATATGGAGGCTGAAACCGTTGTTAGGTTAACTGAAGAATGTAAAAATATAATTGCAATAAAAGAAGCCTCCGGAATTCTTTCGCAGCTTGCTACAATTGAAAAATATACCCCAGATGAATTTCTGCTAATTTCCGGCGATGATGTGCTGGCTCTTCCCATAATATCAATTGGAGGAAAGGGCCATATTTCAGTTATTGCCAATGCATATCCTAAGAAACTGAGCTCATTAATCCATGCTGGAATAGCTGACGATTATATACAATCACGCAAAATCCACATGGAGCTTCTTGACCTGTTTAAACTTATTTTTAAAGAAGGAAGCCCTGGTGGACTAAAAGCATTAATGCAATCATTAGGAATATGCAAAAATATTCTGAGAAGCCCATTGGCACCAATTTCGGATAAGTTATACAATGAAATCTCCAAAGCTTCAAAGCTGATTCAGTAAAGCAAAAAACTGATATGTTTTTTCCTGATTTATTTCATTCTGACAAATAAATATTTTAGGTATTATTATGCGCCATTAACTTATCAATACCTAAAAGAAATTACTCAGGGGAAGAATTTATTTCAGTGACTAACATTTGTAAAAATAACCAAAAAAATGAAGAAACTTTTTCAACATCTTTTAGCTTTTATATCATTGATTGTGTGCTTTTCTTTAAATATAAATACTACGCTGGGGCAAGGATGGATATGCAACAAAAAGTTGGACGGAAAGATAAGCTATGCAGCCAATTTTTGATTATTGTTTAAAATTTCAAATTCTTC
>JABMQB010000196.1 GCA_013203525.1 Mariniphaga sp. | reverse complement strand
ATATAGAACGATTTAACAACGGCGAAATGTATAGTGCCGATAGTGTTGTTTTTGATGATTCTTTAAAATATAAAACCTTGTTTAACGGACGTACTGTATATGGAGGAGGTGGTATCATGCCAGATATTTTTGTAGCAATGGATACTTCAAAATACTATCAGTATTATAACAGATTGAGAAGAAATAATATTGTTTATACTTATGTTTTGAACTATATTGATAAGAATCGGGAAAACTTAATTAAAAAATATTCAGAATTTAATAAATTCAATCGTACGTTTGAGGTTGCTGAAGATATGATTGCCGAGGTTGTTCGAGATGGAGAAAAGAAAGGAATTGAAAAAGATGAGAAAAGCCTTGATTTTACCAGACTTCAAATGAAAAAAGAAATAAAAGCTTTAATAGCAAGAGACCTCTTTTCGAGGCACGAATTTTTTGAAATCGTAAACAATGATGACGAAACAATTTTAAAAGCTCTTGAAGTAATAGAAAATCAGGGCGAATATAACGCACACCTTGCACAAAGAGTAATTACCAAATAAATGTTTGAAATGACTATAGAATGGCTCTCTGCACATTATATTGAGGTGTTGGGAGCCATTCTTGGTATTATATATATTTTCTTTTCAATCAGGCAAAATATACTTACCTGGCCAACCGGATTATTAACATCGCTTCTTTACGTTTTTGTTTTTTTTCAATCGAAGTTTTATGCCGATATGGGGCTAAATGTTTACTATGTAGGTATTAGTTTATATGGTTGGTATTATTGGCTAAGGGGTGGAAAAAGAAATAGTAAAGCCGAATTACCAATACAAAAAGCAGGACTTAAAAAAATCTTTTATCTAATTCCTATTACAATCATTATTTATGGAGTCATTCTATTTGTCCTACTTAATTATACCGACTCACCAATTCCTTATATGGATTCAATGACCACTGCATTAAGTATTGTAGCAACCTGGATGCTTGCACGAAAAATTATTGAGCACTGGATTATTTGGATTTTTGTTGATTTATTTTCTACTGGACTGTATATTTATAAAGGTCTTTGGCCTACAACAATACTATTTTTAGTATACACTGTAATGGCAATTATTGGATTTATTCAATGGAGAAAAAAACTAGCAAGAAATGATTAAAAAACCTGGTCCATATATTATTGCTGTTACAGGTGCCGAGTCAACGGGAAAATCAATATTGACTCAACAACTTGCAAAACATTTTAATGCTCCTTTTTATTCAGAATTTGCAAGAGAGTATATATCAGGATTAAATAGGCAATATAACATTTCCGATGTAGAGTTCATTGCAAAAAAACAAATTGAGCAATATAACGAAGCCATAAATTCAAACCATAAACTTATTTTCTTTGATACCTGGTTGTTAATTACCAAAGTTTGGTTCGAAGTAGTATTTAGTAAAGCTCCTGATTGGATTGAATCAAATATTAAGAATTCAAAAATTTCCGGATTTATTTTAAACGATATCGATATTCCATGGGAACCTGACCCTGTTAGGGAAAATGGTGGTGAAAACAGAATAATACTTCATAACAAATATTTAAAGAATCTTGAGAAATCCAATTTCAATTTTTATCTGAATAGTGGTTTTAATTCTAAAAGGATTAATAACGCAATTAAATTTGTTACGAGTATTATAATATAAAATAAGCTATCTACTCGTTGTTGCAAATAATATCATTCAATTGGAGGAATTAATTCAGATTTTACGGATATTTGAACAGTATAAATCAAACACCTTCAAAAAGTGTTTAAACTATTTTTGTGATGAAAGAATTAGATTTTAGAATAAATAATACAATTGAAAAGTTATCTGATCCTGAATCATACAATGTAGTATGCCATGAACATCGTTTAGGTGAACCATTGCCTTCAATTGTTAAGTTAAATAAAATAGTTGATCTTATTAGAGAAATCCTTTTCCCCGGATATTTTGGCAATACATCATTACGACCTGAAACTACAAAACATTACATGGGAGTTTATGTCGATGAATTAAACGAATTATTAAATGAAGAGATTTTGGCAGGAATGTGTTTTGAATGCGACAATGAAAAAAATAACCGGGTAAAAAAAAACACAACAAAAGCCAAAAAAGCAGCTATTGAATTTATTGAATACCTTCCTGAAATAAGAAGAAAATTGGTTTCCGACGTAAAAGCTACTTATGTTGGCGATCCTGCAGCAAGAAACTTTGGAGAAGTAATTTTTTGCTACCCTTCAATTCGGGCAATTACAAATTACCGGGTGGCACACCGCCTTCTTGAACTTGGCGTTCCACTTATTCCACGTTTTATTTCTGAAATGGCACATGGCGAAACAGGTATTGATATTCATCCAAAGGCAAAAATCGGAGAATCATTTACTATCGACCATGGAACAGGTGTTGTAGTTGGTTCAACATCAATAATTGGAAATAATGTAAAAATATACCAGGGAGTTACTCTTGGAGCTAAAAGTTTTCCAACAGATATTGATGGAAATCCAATCAAGGGTATTCCAAGGCATCCAATAGTTGAAGACAATGTGGTCATTTATGCCGGTGCGACTATACTCGGACGTATAACAATTGGAGCGAATTCGATAATTGGTGGAAATGTATGGATAACCAGAGATATAGAAAAAAATTCAAGGGTTGTTCAAACAAAACCCAATGATCGGTTTTTTAGTGATGGAGCTGGGATTTAACTAATGATTTAAGGATAGTATTAACTCAAAGGAAATTAAATTGAAGGACATTACATTTATTGCAAAAACATTTGCTGGCCTTGAAGAAGTATTATCCAGTGAAGTAAAACAAATTGGAGGTAAAAACATTGTTATCGGGAGGCGAGCTGTAATTTTTGAGGGAGATAAACGAATTCTCTACAGGGCAAATTATCAATTGCGCACAGCTTTACGAATTCTTAAACAGATACATTCCTTTAAATTCAAAAGCGTTGATGAATTTTATAATTCATGCCTGGATATTAACTGGCAGGAATGGATGAATGAAAAAAATACATTCGCTGTTTACAGTACTGTTAACAATTCCAGGGAGTTTAGAAATTCAATGTTTGCATCATTAAAAGTTAAAGATGCAGTTGTCGATAATTTCAGGCAAAAAACAGGAAAACGCCCTAACATAAATACTGAAAAACCAGAAATTTCAATTAATGTTCATATCTCTGAAAATAATTGTACAATATCGTTAGACAGCTCAGGGGAATCATTGCACAAACGCGGTTACAGAATTGCTCAAACCGAAGCACCATTAAATGAGGTTTTGGCGGCGGGTATGATTCTTCTTTCAGGTTGGAATGGAGATTCAGATTTTATTGATCCCATGTGTGGATCTGCAACCCTACCCATCGAAGCAGTACTTATAGCGACCAATACTCCACCAGGGATTTTCAGAAAAAAATTTGCTTTTGAAAACTGGACAGATTTTGACAAGGAATTATTCCTAGAAGTTGCTGAAGAAGAAAATCCAAAAGTATTACAAAAAAAAATTTATGCATCTGATATTTCAGCGCGAAATATTGGAATTGGCAAAGCTAATGCCCGTAATGCCGGAGTATATAAACACATAAATTTTAATGTCTCAAATTTTAAGGACCTGCAAATAAAGGCAAACGGAACCACAATTATAATAAATCCTCCCTACGGGGAAAGATTAGAATCAAAGGAATTGGAAAATGTATATGCTATGATTGGGGAAAGACTGAAACATCAATATCCTGGCAATAATGCCTGGATTCTATCTTCTTCAAAAGAATTATTTAATAAAGTTGGATTAAAATATTCTGAAAAAATTCAACTCTTCAATGGAGCCATAAAATGCGATTTCAGGAAATACGAATTATTTGTGGGGAAAAGAATTGTGTGATATTTTTATTTTTCTTCCGGATCAAATACGTCTTTTTCTTTTGGTGTACCACCACCTTTTAATTGATCCATTTCTTCTTCTTTCAAGATCTCGAAGTTGTTTTCTGATTGGTTGAATAAAGTTTTCATTCTAGTTGTTTTAAATTTCAGTTTTTGGATTTGTTATTTTCTATTTTTCTTCCGGATCAAATACGTCTTTTTCTTTTGGCGTACCTCCACCTTTTAATTGATCCATTTCATCCTGGTTAAGGATTTCAAAGTTTTCGGTTGATTGATTGAATAAATTTTCCATTTCAGTTGTTTTTTATTGTTGGTTTTTGAATTTTATTTTTCTTCCGGATCAAATACGTCTTTTTCTTTTGGTGT
>JABMQB010000195.1 GCA_013203525.1 Mariniphaga sp. | reverse complement strand
TTTTTGAATTTCCGGAGTATTTATACGCGTTGTCGAGCAAATTATAGATAACCTGCTGAATGGCCTCTTTGTCAATTACAAGTTCAGGAAGTGTTTCGGGCATGGATAGAAAAACCGAGAATCCTTCGTTTGCAATACTTTTCTGAAAAAGCAGTTTTACACGGTCGATCAGTTCTGTCAGGTTGGCCTTCTCAAACCGAAAAGCTTTTTTCCCTTCCTCAATTTTTGAAAAATCAAGAATATTATCAATCAGGTGGCTTAACCGTTCTGATTGCTCAAGCATTACGGCGTAATACTCTTTTTTCCTGCTTTCTGTTTTTATCCTTTCATTTAACAGCATTTCCGACATCTGCCTGATGGAAGTTAGTGGGCTTTTAAACTCATGGGAAACGGTGCTGATAAAATCGGATTTCATTTTCGAAAGCAGCAGTTCTTTATTTATTATTTGCAGGGTGAAAAACAGGCCCAATGCCAGCACAATTACAATGAAAAGGAAAATGTAGATAAAAATCCCCTGCGATGCCCTTAGAAAAGTAGTTATCACGCCGGTTGATTCCCCGTAAAGCACCAATGACCAGGAGGGCATGTAGGAAGGGAATACCGATGTGATTCTGATATTTTCGGAAAAATCTCCCGGTGACTGAGAAAGCAATTCCCTTCCTTCTTTTAATATTTGCCATTGAAAATCGAGTTTTTGTTTTTCGATGGGAATAATTGTTTGCGTTAACTGATTTAGAAATTGTGAGAGATTATAAATTATGCCCCATTGCCCATTCCCTGATCGCGGGAATACTGAAAAATAGATTGCTTTTCGTTCCACATTCGTATAAATTCTGTATTCGCTTTCAGCTTCGGGTGACCTATAACCTGATTCTTTTAATACGATTGCCGCATTATCAAAAAACACCAATTGTTTGTTGGTATTGTCGGCAAGGATTGTTAGTTCATCCAAAACTGATTTTATTTGTTTTCCCTGTTCCTGATAGAGCTCATTAACACAACTATCACATCTTTTTATAATTTCATTACACGCAGCTATCAATTGGTTATACTGCGAAATCTCCAATTCCCAATTTGATTTTACGGTTTGGGAAAGGAGATAATTTGTCGATTTTAAGGTATTCAAAGTATCTCCCAGGTTTAAATTCAATCTGCCGGTTTCCATTAATGCGATAACGCCCAGGGGAATTCCTCCGGTCATTCTTTCGTGTCCGTACTTTTGTTCGATTAGCTTGTATGTATTAATGGCTTCGGAATAGTTTAAAAGTTTTTTCTGAATCCGTGCCACGGGAATTAACAGCGAAGCCATCAAAGCATCGTTTTTGGTTTCTTTGATAAGACCCTTGTAAAAATTTAACGCTTTCGGATAGTTTTTATCCTGAAATTCGTATTTCCATCCTTGCAGGAAGATGTTGTTTAAATCAGATTCATTGGTTGAGTTCAATTGATTAAAAGTCCCGTCAGGAAAATAGAGTAATCCTGATTTTAGGATTTGTACTTTGCCGGAGGGCTGGATGTAAAAAATGCCTTTAATCCCAGGTTTCTCACGCAGCAATTCTGATAAGATGGAATCTTTAAAAAAAATAGTTTCAGCAGGAGGAATTCTTGTTATTCCGGTTTTTTGTAAAAATTGTTTTTCTGTTTTTGCAAGAAACAGGTCAGACTCTGTAATGATTTTTGCACAGGCTTCCGTAAGTTGCTGCCTGATTTCTCTTTCATTAATAGCCTGATCGTTGATAACACCTCTAAAAGCAAGAGCGCCCAAAACAACGCTTGGTAATACAACAACCAAAAAATAATAAAACAGGATCTTATTTTTCCCTATACGGATTTTCTTAAGCATCTGAAAATTTAAATATTATTTCAGCGTAAAAGTTCTTAATTATAAATTACATACGTGTCAAGAAATAAAATTGTTCTGTCAAGTCTTTGTCAAGAAACCGTATTAATACTAAAAACAGCCGGAAACTATTGCTTCCGGCTGTTTGTTATTTGGTTTTAAATTTCTGAATAATTGTATTATTCACTTTATTTCTGTTTGTTATTCGTTTCCACCAGTGGCATGAAGTTTTCCATGAACCAGAACTCACGTACTTTACTGTTCCTGGCACCAAAAACAAATCGTTTTCCATCTGGTGACCAGTCGAGGTGTACCATACCGGCATCTACCAGACGGGGTTCAACAACTTCAATGCTTCCGTCATCTATATTCATAATTTTTATGACCTTACC
>JABMQB010000194.1 GCA_013203525.1 Mariniphaga sp. | reverse complement strand
TATACAACTAAAGCTGGGCTGAGCAAAAATTTAGAAGATTTTTTAATAGCTGATGAAATTTTTCGAGAAGTGACAAACATTTCTCCTCGAATGGCCAGCATTTATAAAAATTGGTGCCAATTAAAAATTGACCAAGAAGATTGGTCAAGAGCATTAGAAATATGTAGAAAGGCATTTTATTTGTATCCTCAAATTAATTCTCGAACTTTATTATTACATCAGAATATGATTAAATCTGAAATGTCTGAAGTTTATGAGAAGCTTGGTCATATTTATTTTAATATAGAAAATTGGAATAAATCAGAACAAATGTATGTTCAAGCCCTGAAATTAGTTCCTCTGGGCCGACCAAATATTTGGAAAAAAATTGCTGATATTTATTACAAACAAGGCGATATAGATATGGCAATTGAGAAAAATTTACATGGCATGATCTTATCCCCTCAAGACTCTACCTGGCCTTTGGCAATAGGTTTACTTTATGAAGAAAAGGGTGAAACAATAGAAGCACAGAGGTATTTTCAAAAAGTATCAGAATTAGATTCTGACAATGAAATAATTAATTAAATGATTTTTGGAATTACGTTCCAAGATAACGAAAAAAATATGAATAGATTATTTAAAAAATTTAAACGATTAAACTTGTACTTAAAAATAAAAGGAATTAAAGGAACGTATAATTATTTATTTTATTATTTTTTATGGACAAAAAAATGGGTTCAGAAATTATTTTTGCCAATAGTTAAATATCCACCATTTTTGGAAATAGAAGTTACAACAAAATGCAATTTGAAATGCGTAATGTGCGAACATACTTATTGGCATGAACCGTCTCGTGATATGACATTTCAAGAATTTAAATCTATTGTTGATCAATTTCCAAAACTGAAATGGATTGGTTTAACTGGAATTGGAGAAAGTCTTTTGAATAAAGATTTTTTGAAAATGTTAAGATACGTTAAGTCCAAATCTATTTATGTTGAGCTCTATGATAATTTTATTTTTACTACTCCTGAGATTAGCAGAGAGTTTATCAATATTGGGGTGGATAGAATACTTGCTTCTGTCGATGCAGCCACTAAAGAAACTTATGAAAGCATCAGGGTAGGCGCTAATTTTGAGAATACGATTAATAATTTGAAAAGTTTTATTAAACTTAAAAAAGAAATGAATTCTCATTTTCCAGAACTAGACTTTCATTTTATTGTTTCAAAACTTAATGTTAATGAAATTCCAGAATATGTTGATTTAATTCATTCTCTTCAATCACATGGCAGTAAAATTATTTTTACCAGAGTTTTGTACTGGTTTAAGAATATAAAAAATTTATACATTGACCAGATACCACAAGAAATTGTTTGCGACGCAGAAAAAAGATCTCGAAATTTTGATCTGCGCATTGGATGGGGCGCTGATGTATTTAGTCAGAAGCCATCCATAAAGCAATGCAAGGAGTTTATAATGCCATTTGTTTTCGTAACAGGTGATGTTATTTGTTGTTGCGCTACCAATGAAGCTAATCGTCGTGATTTTCAGAAAGAGACGAGTTTTGGAAATATATTAAAAATGCCATTCAAAGATATTTGGAACTCAAAGAAATATAGAGAGTTTAGAAAAACAATCCGAAAAGGAATAGCCCCCATACAATGTCAAAATTGTCCGATTTATAAAGTTAATTAATTTTGTGAAAGTATTATTACTCAATCCTTATTTTGGCAATAGAGTTTATGCCCCAACATTAGGTTTAGGTTTTTTGGCGACCTATCTTAAGGCACGCATAGATTGCCAGATAGAGGTGATCGAGCCAGTAAGAAAAGAACTAAACGAGAGCGAATTGCTTCAAAAAATAAAAGAAACGGATTATTTAGGATTAACTTGTTATACGGAATCGCGTTTTTCTTGTTTTAATTTCGCAGAGAAGGCCAAAAAAATTAATCCAAATTGTTGCATTATGGTGGGAGGGTCTCATGCTACTGCATTGGACAAAAAGATTTTAGAACATTATTCTTTTATTGATGTTGTTGTCCGAGGAGAAGGAGAGTTGGCGATATTAGAAATATTGAAAAAAGAATCATTAGCAAATATTAATGGCATTAGTTGGCGAAATGGTTCAGACGTGATTCAGAATCCAGAACAATGTTTAAAGAAAGATCTAAGTCAATTTGATCTTGATTATTCTTTTATATATCCAGAAATAGAAAATTGGAAAGACAGGGAAATTCCTTATAATTTGCAAAAATTAAAACATTTGCCCATTATTGCTTCGCGCGGTTGTCCTTTTAGGTGCGCATTTTGTGGATCAAACAAGCACTGGTCTGGTCTTTGGCGCGGGACTTCGCCGAAAGATTTAGTTAAAAATATAAAATTTTTAACAGAAAAATATAAAGTTGGTTATTTTAGATTTTATGACGCTCTATTTATTGGTTCTGATAATCAGATTCTTGAATTTTGTGACGAAATAGAGAAAAGCGGATTAAAAATTAAATTCAGAATTGATATACGAGTCGGTACAAAAAGGGAAATTTTAGAAAGATTACGTCATGTCGGTTGTGAAGTCGTCGGTTTTGGAATCGAAAGCGGTTCAGATAAAATTCTTAAAAGGATTAATAAAGGAATTACCAGAAAACAGATAGAAGAAACAATTAACATTTGTAAATCTTTGAATTATTGGATCATTGGTTATTTTATGATTTCTTTACCCGACGAAACTCAAGAAGATTTTCAAAAAAGCATTGAACTGTTTTCCGTATTTGATGTCTTTAATTTACAATTTTTTAAAATTCACCCTAACACCACTTTCTATGAAGAATTTAAAAATAATGACGAAATAGATGATGAAATTTGGTTCGATCCATCCCGTGGAAATGAGATTTTTTATAGTAAAGAAATCTTCCCCAGCGCTAATTTTTATCGTTTGAATGTTGACAGGAGCATTAAATATTTTTATTTGAAACATGATTTAAGGAATCCAAAAACGGTGATACAAAAATATGGATTATTTATTGGATTTTTGCGTCTTATTTCATCTTTAATGCAAATAGGCCTTCTCAAAAATAATTTTTCTGCTACGCTTTTAGAAAAAATCAGGCGGAGTTGGATTGGGAAAATATTAAAATCGCGTTTTTTTGTAAAATAATTTTGTATGATAAATAAAATTAAAGTTGCTCTAATTGCTCCTGGGAAAAGCGAGGAGTTTGCCGTTCAAGAGCCACTAAATTTGGGTTATATTGCCTCATATTTAGAGAAAAATAATATCAATGTGAAAATTATAGATCAATTGGCCGGTCAAAATGTTTATAAAGAATTGAAAAATTTTTCCCCAAATATTGTCGGAATCACAGGGACAACCCCGGTCATTTCAGGGGCCTATAAAATTGCTGATTTTTGCAGAAAGAATAAAATTTTGACTGTAATGGGCGGGCCGCACGTTAGTGTTTTGCCCAAAGAAGCACTTGAGCATACAGATATTGTTGTTGTTGGTGAGGGAGAGGCGGCCATGTTAAAAATCATTCAAGAACAAATAAAATCTGGCATTATTTCTGTTCCTTATATCAAAGATTTAGATGAAATACCGTCTCCAGCTCGCCATTTAATACAAATGGAATTCTATCTACGAGTTAAGGATAGAATTCAAGAGAGCTATTTATATTTCGTCCCATTACACTCAAGGACTGCATCTATGATTGTCAGCAGAGGGTGCCCATATCGTTGTACATTTTGTCATAATACTTGGCGAGGAATTCCATTTAGATTTCATAGTCCAGAAAGAGTTATTTCAGAGATTAAGGCCCTCGAAAGAAATTATAATGTTAGTCATTTATTTTTTATAGACGACAATCTTTTCGTTAACAAATCATGGCTTAGAGAAGTTTGTCGTTTGATGGTTGAAAATAAGACTAATATTATTTGGGGATGTAATACTAGAGTAGATAACATAGATCTTGAAACTCTCAAAATGGTTAGATCAGTTGGTTGTCGTCAATTAACATTTGGGTTCGAAAGTGGTTCGCAACGGATTTTGGATGTATTGAATAAGAAAACTACAGTTGAGCAAAATAGGAAAGCCATTGATTTATGCAAGAAAGCAGGACTTTTGGCCACTGGAACTTTTATGATTGGTAATCCAACAGAAACCATAGAAGATGTAAGATTGACTCAAAAATTTATTAGAGAAAACGACATTGACAATTATGGAGTTTGTTTGACTACACCTTTTCCTGGAACGGAGTTATGGAATTGGTGTGAGGAAAAAAAACTTATTCCCCATAACCTTAAGTGGTCAGATTTTACTTATGCGAAAATTCCGATTAGAGCTTGTAAAATGATATCATCTAAGAAATTATTAGAATTACATTATGAAACAGCTTATCTTCTTAGGCCGCGTCGTAGTCC
>JABMQB010000193.1 GCA_013203525.1 Mariniphaga sp. | reverse complement strand
TATTTCCTTTATTTATCCAAATAAATTCAGATTAACTATTACACAATCAACCTTGATTTAAACGGAAGGAATGTCATAAAATCGGCATGGTGAACCAAATATGCTTCCGTTGAACGTTTTACCATATCGCCTTCTCCAGCATGCGTTGCAATAATATGGCAAACTTCTGCCGGAATACCACAGCTTTCGGCTAATGACACACCTGAAAACGGATGGCGCAAATATTTACCATATTCACCCTGCACAGCATTGCCATTTTCATCAAGGACATACTCAAGAAGTTTCCCAACATCAGCAAGGATAGCCCCAGCAATTAAAATATCTAAATCTATAGGTAATTCATCTTTGAAAAATTCCTGAACCTTTTTACCACTTTCATATGCAATATGAACAACAGCTCGTTTATGATCCATAAAACTTACTTTTAGATCAGGTCCACATAAAAGAGTAAAAGGAATTTTTTTTAAATCATCACCAGTCAGGACACTTTTCTCCAGGGCCAGTTTCCATGTATTGGCTGTATTTTTCCGTAAATTAGAATCGTTGATCCAATTTAATTCCGGCCAGAGTTTATAAACATTTTCCATTTGCTAAAGTTTTCCAATTATTGCATCAGCCATTTGCCGTGTTGAAGCAGCTCCCTTATTGATAACATCCTGGCTACCCAAAAACTTCATCATATCATAAGTCCTAATTTTACCTTCAAACACAAGCTCTGCAACAGCTTTTCTTATTTTTTTTGCCCTATCCTGTTCATCAATAAAATCGAGCATCATACATGCCGATTCGATCATTGCAATTGGATTGACTATTGAAACATGATAGTCAGCATACTTTGGAGCAGAACCATGCGTAGGTTCAAATACAGCAATGCCGGTATCGGGATTGTACTGTGCTGAACTTGCAAATCCTAATCCACCTATTAATCCGGCAAATGCATCAGAGACAATATCGCCAAACATATTTCCTGCTACAATAACTCCATAATTTTCAGGATTTTTTGTGAGCCACATCATCTGAGCATCAATATTTGTATTCCATAATTCAATTTGTGGAAATTCAGTTTTCTGAATCTTTTTGGCTAACTTATACATCATCCCTGATGTTTCCCTTATCACGTTTGGCTTTTCACATAATGTAACCGATTTATATTCGTATTTTACAGCATGGTTAAAGGCAGCACGCAAAATCCTTTCAGTTGCTCTTAATGTGAAAATCCGGGTTGAGACAGAAATTTGGCTTACCGGAACTTTTCCAAAATTGAGAATAAATTTCGGGTGGGTCATTAGTGCTTCATACACTTTCAAAGGCGGATTACTCCACTCAACCCCTCCATATAAACCTTCTGTATTTTGCCTGAATATGGCAACGTCTACTTTAGGTTCTTCAATTAAATTATTGGCACTCCGACGTATAAAATTTAAAGGATTTCCTGGATAGGATCGGCAAGGACGCAAACAAATATCAAGACCAAAATTCTGACGTAATGCTACAATAGGACTTGAATAAATTAAGCCCTTTTCCTTTAATTCAGGAGCAAGTTCGTTTAATGCCTCATCTTTAGGTTTTGATGTAATTGCACCAAACAAAACAATTTTATGTTTTTCGATTAAATCAATGGTTCTATCGGGCATTGGATTTCCTTCCTTTTTCCAATACTCCCATCCAATATCTCCTTCAATATATTCAGCCTCAAAACCTACTGCACCCAACACGCGAATTGCTTCATCCAAAACGGTTTTCCCGATACCGTCGCCGGGTAATGCTACAATTGTTCTTTTTATCATATCTATATTTGTTAATTAATATCTGGTTTATCTACTACGAACTATTCACTATTTTACCTGCCTGACAACATCGATTACAGTTCCATCTACCCATTTGATTGCAGCGATTATATTATCAGCAAATTCCGGTTTTTGAGGTTTTCCGCAAATTCGTTCAGCTTCTTCTTTCAATTCCTGAATAGTCTTGATATGTAATCCTGAACCTTTAACTTTTTTAAGCAAATCTTTTCTTAAAGGATTTATGGCAATGCCACGTTCTGTTACTATTACATCGATTAATTCACCCGGTCCACAGAGTGTTGTAACCTCATCAACTATTACAGGAATTCTATCTCTGAATAATGGAATTGGGAGTATTGTACATTTTGAAAAGAGGCAATTTTGCCAGCCCCCAATTCCATGAAGTAAATAACCATCGGAATGAGTAACAACATTACCGTTAAAATTCAGATCAACTTCGGTTGCTCCAAGAATTACAACATCAGTCATCGAAGCAAAATTTCCCTTACCGTGGTAATTATAACTTGTAAATGGACTCGTATTAATGTGCCCTTCATTTTCCCTCATTGACCGTACGCCTTCCAGGTCAAAAGTCTGTCCATCGAGAATAAAATCTGTTAATCCTTCTTCAAGCATTTGAACCGCATATTTATTACTACCTGCCCTGATATACCTCGCTTTAATATTTTTTTCCTGCATTATCTGCTTAAAAAAAATACCTATTGAAAGAGCAGTTCCACCTGCTCCTGCCTGAAAAGAAAAACCATCTTTTATTATCCCAACAGTTTCACAAAACTTTGCTGTTAATTCAGCAATTAAAAGCCTGTCGGGACTTTTGGTAATTTGTGTTGTCCCGGAAACAATTTGTTCAGGAATTCCAATTTTTTCCATTTCAACCACATAATCAACATTGTTGCCCTGAATTTGCCATGGGTAACAAGGAAATGGAACCAGATTATCAGTTACTACAATTACTTTTTCCGCGAATTGAGAATCAGCTAATGCGAAACCAAGTAATCCGCATGCAGTTGCTCCTCTATCGCCGGTAGCATTGCCAAAAGCATCGGCTGTTGGCGCGGCAATAACGGTTATATCAATTTTCACCTCTCCATCCTGAATTGCCTGGTAGCGTCCTCCATGTGAACGTAAAACTCCAACACCTTTCATTTTCCCTTCAGAAGCAAACCTGCCCAGCGGGCCGTTCATACTTCCTTCGATATGATGGATTGTTCCATCTTCCAGATAAGGAATCAAATGTGCATGGCATGGAAAAGATGCCGAAGGAAACCACCTGAGGTTTTTAATACCCAATTCATGAGCGATATCAAAAATCATATTAGCAACCAGGTCGCCATTACGAAAATGATGATGAGTAGATATGGTTATTCCATCCCTTAAACCTGCTTTTATCAATGCTTCCTTTAATGATGGAACTGTTTTATCTCCATCTGAAGGAAAGTCAGTGACAGAAGAAATTAATGGTCCGAATTTCCTTCCCTGAGGTTTATACTTCCCTATTCCCATAAATGGGACTATCGGTTCGCCGTTAATTTTTTCAGGGATTAGCCGACCGGCGGCATTCTTTATCATTTTATCCTTCATAAACAGCCCTCCAGTTTTTATCTAACATCTTCGCCTTTACAGCTTCGTCAATCACTTTTAACGCACGTTTTACAACCGGCGGATCAACCATTTTAGAACCAACAGCAACTACAGCTTTGCCTTCCTTTTCTGCTTTATAAAAAGCCAATACAATTTTTTTTGCCTTTTCTATTTCCATTTCATTAGGAGAAAAAACCTCGTTTATAACTTTAATCTGCCTGGGATGAATACAACCCATTCCGACAAATCCAAGTACTTTTGACCTTCGTACATTTTCCTTTAAAAGTTCCATATCTTCAAATTCAGAAAATACAGAGTCAATAGGTTGAATACCCGCTGCAATTGAAGCATTTACTATACGTGTACGGGCATATAATGATTCAGTTCCCTGCATTGTCCTTTGTACACCTAAATCAGCTGTGTAGTCTTCCAATCCGATAGCAAGTGCAACAATATTTGAAGAAGCTGTTGCAATCCGAAATGCATTTTCTACACCCAATGCACTTTCGATAATAGGCATCAGAAAAATTCCATGATCTTTTGTACCTGCGAGTTTTTCAATTTCTATATCAACTTTTCTAATTTGAGTAACATCCTCGCATTTAGGAATCAGGATAGTATTTACATTATATGGAACAATATATTGTAAATCCTGAATACCATTTGGAATCTGGTTAATCCGAACCATTCGTTCAGCTCCGTAAAAATCGATCTGACACAAAGCATTCCGAACCAGAATTCGCGCTTCTGATTTTCGTTCAGGAGAAACAGAATCTTCAAGGTCGAGGATAATAGCATCGCCCCCATAGATACCGGAATTAATCATTAATTTAGGATTATTACCCGGCAGATAAAGCCTTGTCCGGCGGTTTTGATCCCGATTTACCCGATAAAGATTTTGATCAATAACTGAAAGCAAATATTCCTTTTCGGTTTTAATAAATTGATGAATTGCAGCTTCCATTCTAGCGGCAATCACAAATGGCAAAGCACCTGAATCTTCAATTTCAATTTTTACATTATCAACTTTAAAAAATTTAAGAATATCGATAATTAATTCCTTAATGGAATCGCCGAATAACTTTTCCACCTTACTAACAAGTTGAATAGAATTTCCATTTCCAGGATTTGGAGAAATTTTAATATAACAATCAGATCGAACGAACTCACCTTTGTTACCCGCAGAATAAATCATTGATTTTATTTATAGTTTAATATTACAGGTCAAAACCATCAAATACTTAAAAAGCTTTCAGAGTTGGAACGGTACTTACGTAATGCCGGCTACGGCAACTGCACTGCAGTTGTATAATTCGATAGAAAAGGGGATTTAAAACAACCCCTGTTTTTCAGGAGAAGGTTCATCTAAACATTCGGGCATCCCGATGTAGAAAAATATGGGACACTGATAAGATTGATTCATTTTACTAATTTAAGTAAAACAT
>JABMQB010000192.1 GCA_013203525.1 Mariniphaga sp. | reverse complement strand
CGATAACAGTGCATGGGATGTTTTTCCCCTCAACACTGAATACGGATGTCATTCCGATTTTTTTGCCAATTATTCCAGCCATTTTTTTCGACTACTTTTAATTATCAAACTTTAATTTCAACCTCGACACCACTTGGTAATTCTAATTTCATAAGGGCATCGATGGTTTTTGCTGTTGAGCTATAAATGTCGATCAACCTTTTATATGAAGACAATTGAAATTGTTCCCTCGATTTTTTATTTACAAAGGTAGAACGTAAAACAGTAAACACACGGCGATGGGTAGGTAGCGGAATAGGCCCGCTAACAACAGCCCCGGTGGATTTAACCGTTTTAACGATCTTTTCAGCTGACTTGTCAACCAGGTTGTGATCGTACGATTTAAGCTTAATCCTGATTTTTTGACTCATAATGAGATCTAGTTAATTCTATATTATTATAATAAATCTATTCTTCCTTGTACATTTTCAAGTACCTTAATTGCCAATCCGCGTGGAACTTCTTCATAATGGCTAAATTCCATCGATGAAGTTGCCCTTCCGGATGATAATGTACGCAATACGGTAACATAACCAAACTGTTCGGCTAACGGAACTTTTGCAACTATTACCCTTGCTCCCGCCTTTGACTCCATACTTTCGACATTTCCACGCCTGCGGTTAAGGTCGCCAATAATATCACCCATATATTCTTCGGGTGTTACAATTTCAAGCTTCATCAATGGCTCAAGCAATTTTGGACCAGCTTTAGAAGCAGCACTCCTGAATGCCTGCCTTGCACAAATTTCGAATGAAAGCTGATCTGAATCCACCGGGTGGAATGAACCGTCAAGTAAAGTAACCTTCAGGCTATCAACAGGAAATCCGGCAAGAGGTCCGTTGCTTAAAGCTCCGGTAAAACCCTTTTCAACCGACGGGATAAATTCACGTGGTATCCGGCCTCCTTTAACTTTATCGATAAACTGTAATCCCGGTTGTGTATCGTCAACTGGTTCTATACGTACAATAATATCAGCAAATTTACCACGTCCACCAGTTTGTTTTTTGAATACTTCACGCAATTCAACAGGTTTACTAATTGCCTCTTTATAAGCAACCTGAGGAGCACCCTGATTACATTCAACATTAAACTCACGTTTTAACCTTTCGACCAGAATTTCGAGATGAAGTTCACCCATCCCTCTAATTATTGTCTGTCCCGAATCTTTATCCGTATTTACAACAAAAGTAGGATCTTCTTCTGCAAGTTTTGCTAACCCGTTTGACAACTTATCGATATCATTTTGTGATTTTGGTTCAATTGCAATTCCAATAACCGGTTCCGGGAAAGTCATACTTTCCAATTCAATCGGATGTTTTGAATCGCAAAGTGTATCGCCTGTACGGATATCTTTGAAACCCACCGCAGCACATATATCACCTGCTTCAATTACATCTTTCGGATTTTGTTTATTCGAATGCATTTGGTAGAGACGTGAGATACGCTCCTTTTTACCGGTCCTTACATTATATATTTGCGACCCGGCTTCAATTTTACCAGAATACACCCTCATGTAGGCTAATCGTCCAACAAAAGGATCAGTGGCTATTTTAAAAGCAAGTGCTGAAAATGGTTCATCCACATCAGCAGTACGGATTATTTTTTCATCTGTCCCGGGTTCATAACCAATAATTTCTTTTTTATCCAATGGATTTGGAAGAAATGCACAAACTGCATCAAGTAATCGTTGAACTCCTTTATTTTTAAATGCTGAGCCACACATCATTGGAACAATAATCCCTTCAACAGTTGCACGGCGAATAACTGCCAACATTTCAGCTTTAGTTATAGAGTCCGGATCTTCAAAGTACCGTTCAAGAAGTTCATCATCAAGTTCGGCAACTGATTCAACCAGTTTACCTCTCCATTCTTCTGCTTGCTCCATCAAATCTGCAGGAATATCTTCTAACTGGTATTTTGTGCCAAAAGTCTCATCCTCATACCATCTAACAGCTTTCATTTCAATAAGGTCAATCACACCTGCAAAAGTTTCTTCAGCACCAATAGGTATTTGTAATGGTACCGGGTTAGATTTTAGTTTATCCCTGATATCATTATAAACATTAAAAAAATCGGCTCCTGAACGATCCATTTTATTTACAAATGCAATTCTTGGAACGCCATATTTTTCAGCTTGCCTCCAAACAGTTTCCGATTGAGCTTCAACTCCCCCAACTGCACAAAACAATGCAACAGTGCCATCAAGTATCCTTAATGACCGTTCGACTTCAACTGTAAAATCAACATGCCCGGGAGTATCAATTATATTTATTTTATGGTCTACGCCATCATATTTCCAAAAAGTAGTTGTTGCGGCGGAAGTAATTGTAATTCCCCGCTCCTGCTCCTGCTCCAT
>JABMQB010000191.1 GCA_013203525.1 Mariniphaga sp. | reverse complement strand
CATCTGTGGTGAAGAAACAGCACTTATGGAATCGATGGAAGGACGCCGTGGTGAACCTAGAAACAAACCACCATTCCCAACAAATGAAGGTTACGACGGAAAACCAACAGTAATCAACAACGTTGAAACTCTTGCACATACTTATACCATTTTTAAAGAAGGAGCGAAAAAGTTTTACGACCTCGGAGTCCAGTATTCCCGTGGAACCAAATTATTTTCCGTTTCAGGTGATACACCAAAACCTGGTATTTATGAACTGGAATTAGGTATGAGCCTTCAGGATTTTGTTTACGAATTTGGCGATGGCGATACCAAAGCTGTTCAGGTTGGTGGTGCCTCAGGATTTCTTGTTCCGCGCAAAAAATTTAAAGATGCCGCTATTGGATTTCAGGGAAAACTGACCAGCATATCATTGCCTACTGGTGGTTCAATGATGCTTTTTAACAGTTCACGGTCAATGTTTAATGTACTCGACAACTATCTTGAATTTTTCAGGGAAGAATCATGTGGGCAATGTACACCTTGCCGTGTTGGTTGCCAGCAATTGTTATTGGGAATTAAAGCGGTAAAACGTGGCGATAAACAGGCAACATACCTTGATAAATTAATAAGGCTTACCGAGACAATGAAGTTAACTGCAAAATGTGGGCTGGGGCAATCAATTGCTAATTCGTTCTCTTCCATTGTCGATAACTTCCGTGAAGAGATGATCTATTAATTATTAACCTGTTAACTGAAAAAAAATGTCAGATAAAATAAATATTTCAATAAACGGTTTCCGAGTTGAAGTGAAGAATAACTCCACTATACTGGAAGCTGCGGGTGAACAGGGAATTCAAATACCCACCCTTTGTTACCACAAAGATTTATGTGTAGCAGGTAATTGCCGGGTTTGTGTTGTCGAAGTTGTAGGGCAAAAAAGGTTGTCGGCCGCTTGTGCTACTCCTATTGAGGAAGGAATGGAAATTCTCACCAACAGCCTGAAAGTTCGAAATTCAAGAAAACATATTATAGAATTGCTTTTATCGGAACACAACGCCGATTGTACAAAATGTTACCGAAACGGAAATTGCGAATTGCAGGAACTGGCTTCGGAATATAAAATTATGACCCAGGATTTTATCGAATTAGTGCCTTTAAAAAATTACACTATCGATTCCTATTCTCCGTCGATTATGAAAGACGACAGTAAATGTATCCGTTGCCAACGTTGTGTTCGTACCTGTTCAGAGCTTCAGGGAGTCAATGCCCTGACTGTTTCGCATAAAGGTGATCAAATGAAAATTACTACCTTTTTCGAAAAACCGATGAACCAGGTAGTTTGCACCAACTGTGGCCAATGTATTAACCACTGCCCTACCGGTGCACTGGTTGAGAAAAACTACATTGAAGAAGTTTGGGAAGCTATTGCAGATCCGCAAAAACATGTGGTTGTTCAAACTGCTCCAGCTGTGCGTGTAGGTTTAGGTGAAGAACTTGGCTTACCATCCGGCACACGTGTTACAGGCAAAATGGTTTCAGCTTTAAAACGACTTGGTTTCGATTCAGTTCTGGATACCGACTTTACCGCCGACCTTACTATTATGGAAGAAGGAACCGAATTGCTTACGCGCCTGAAAAAAGTATTGGTTGATAAAGATGAAGATATTGCACTTCCAATGGCAACTTCATGTTCACCCGGGTGGATTAAATACATAGAACATATGTATCCGGAATATCTTGATAATTTGTCGACTTGTAAATCACCACAACAAATGTTTGGTGCTTTGGCAAAAACCTATTATGCCAAAGCCAGGAACATCGATCCTGAAAATATTGTATCAGTTTCGATTATGCCTTGTACTGCGAAAAAATTTGAGGCTTACCGGCCTGAAATGCACGACAGTGGCTACCGCGATGTAGACTATGTTTTAACTACTCGTGAACTTGCAATACTGATTAAACAGGCCGGGCTCGACTTTGACAAATTGGATGAAGTTAAATATGATCGCCTGATGGGTGATTCTACAGGAGCCGGAGTAATTTTCGGTGTAACCGGTGGTGTTATGGAAGCTGCATTACGTACTGCTTATGAAATTGTAACCGGGCGTGAAGTACCATTTGAAAACCTCAATATTACCGCAGTTCGTGGTATGGAAGGTGTTCGTGAAGCAACCATTAAAATAGAAAAACCTACCAAACAATGGGCATTTCTCGATGGTGTAGAATTAAAATGTGCAGTAGCTCACGGGCTGGTAAACGCCAAAACTGTAATGGAAGCAGTAAAATCGGGAAAAGCCGATTACCACTTTATTGAATTTATGGCTTGCCCGGGTGGATGCCTGGGCGGTGGCGGACAACCAATCCCAACTAATCCGGAAATTCGCCGGAAACGTGCAGAAGCAATTTATGCTGAAGATAGTGATATGCCAATCCGTAAATCACATTTAAATCCCGAAGTTGCCAAACTGTACAAAGACTTCCTGAAAGAACCACTTGGTGAAGTATCACATCATTTATTGCATACGAAGTACACTAAAAGGGAACGATACTAAAT
>JABMQB010000190.1 GCA_013203525.1 Mariniphaga sp. | reverse complement strand
TCCTGGCTGATTTTAAAGAACATGGTGCATTGGAAAGCAACGATACCGAACTGGCAAAAGCCATTGTTGCCTGTGCTATTTTAAATGTTCCTTTTTTAGATGCTGCAAAACCTGATGATTCAGAAGTTATTCCTGATACACTGGTTATTGGCGGCGGAATTGCAGGAATTCAGGCTTCGTTGGAAATTGCTAATGGCAATCGTAAAGTTTTTATGGTGGAGAAAACAGGAACCATTGGCGGGCACATGGCCATGTTTGATAAAACATTCCCAACACTCGATTGTGCAGCGTGTATATTAACACCCAAAATGGTTGATGTCGGGCAACATTCGAACATTAACTTAATGACTTATAGCGAGGTTAAAAGTGTTGAAGGGACTTCAGGAAATTACAAAGTAAAAATATTGAAGAAAGCCCGTCGGGTTGATATTACCAAATGTATCGGCTGCGGAACCTGCTCTGAAAAATGCCCAAGCAAAACGTATAGTGAATTCGATGCGGGAATAACTTTACGCAAAGCCATTTACATTCCTTTTCCGCAAGCAGTGCCAAATAAATATTTAATTGATGCTGAAAGTTGCAGGTATGTACAAGGGGAAAAGTGCGGAGTTTGTGTTAAAGTTTGCCCCGTTCCCAATTGCATTGATTTAGATGCAAAAGATGAAGTGATTGAAGTTACCGTTGGAAACATAATTGTAGCTACCGGATTTAAGGTATTCGATGCAAAACGGGCTGAACAGTTTGGTTACGGAAAATATCCGAATGTTCTTACTTCGCTCGAATTTGAAAGGTTGATAAATGCAGCCGGACCAACGGAAGGGAACATCACGTACCGGACCAAAGACAAAAAAGGCAATTGGATTTTTACTCCGGGTGCTGATGTCCCCGACAGTGTTGCAATTATTCATTGTATTGGCAGCCGCGACGAAAATTACAATGCATACTGTTCGAAAGTTTGTTGTATGTATTCGTTAAAACTGGCGCATTTAGTAAAAGAAAAATTACCCGATGCCGAAGTTTATGAGCACTATATTGACATGCGCGCATTTGGAAAAGGGTATGAGGAATTTTACGAACGAATTAAAAAAGAAGGAATCAATATAATTCGTGGACGAACGGCAAAAGTGGAATCGACAAACGGTGAATTAATGGTTCGTAGTGAAGATGTTGAAAATGGCCGGTTACTGGAGCAAAAAGTGGAAATGGTAATCCTGGCCGTGGGACTTGAACCAAATGAAGATGCGAAAGAATTGGCTGCTATGCTTGAAATTCATATTGACAAGTATGGTTGGCTGAATGAAATTCACCAAATAAGCAATCCAGTAAATACGTGCAAAGGGGGCGTTGCTATTGCGGGACTATGCCAGGGGCCAAAAGATATTCCCGACACGGTTGCGCAGGCATCGGCAGCAGCATTGCGCGTTTTACAGAGCATTATAAACGGAAAAATCTCAAACGGCCGTAGCAGTTTATCGTTTTCTGATATTGAAAAAAGGGCAAAAGAACTTACAACCATAAAAGACTTTTAATTATGGCAACACGAGTGGATCCAAATTTTATGCAAAGCCTCGAAAAATTCGGGGTGAAAAACTGGAAGGATTGCTTCCATTGTGGTAATTGTACAGCAATCTGCCAACTTACTGAAAAAGATATTCTTTTCCCAAGAAAAACCATTAGGCAGGCACAAATGGGATTAAAAGACAGCCTCGCAAGTAACGGCGATCCATGGTTATGCTACTATTGTGGCGATTGCTCGGAAACCTGCCCAAGAGACGCAAATCCTGGTGAAATTATGATGGCCTTACGTCGATATTTAACTTCTGTGTACGACTGGACCCGTTTTTCCGGTTTTCTATATAAATCATTTACAGCTCATCTTATTGTTATGATGTTCCTTTTTTTTGCTGTAATTATTTCGTTCCTGCTTTTTGGCGGCCCAATGTTAACCGAATTAACTCCCGCGGGTGGTGTTCAATTAAACTCATTTGCACATCCTGAAATGATTGCTACAATCGATCATATTTTGTTGCTGTCGTTATCATTATTCCTGATAACGAATATTCTAAATATGTACAACAAAGTAATTTTAAAAGACAAGTCGGTAAAAATACCTGTCTTGTTTTATATTTCTGAAATCGGGGAAGCAGTTGTTCATTTTGTCACACAACTTAGATTTTCAAAATGCAACAAAAGCAGGATGTACTGGTTTGGGCATTGGTTTTTAATGATCGGTTATGTAACGATGTTTATATTCATTATTTTCTTTCTCACTTGGTTTCAAACCGAAGACATCCACGCATGGTATCATCCACAACGATTAATTGGATATATAATTACTACTGGATTCCTTTTCGGTACTATTTATTTTATGATTGGAAGAATCCGAAAAAAGAAAGAGATTTTTAAGTACTCACACCATAGCGACTGGATTTTTGTTGTTTTACTTTTTATGGTTGCTTTTACAGGAATTCTGATTCATATTTTCAGGGTAAACGGATTACCCTTTGCAACGTATTACGCTTACATCATACATCTTGCATTCGAAGTTCCCATGGTTGTAACATTTGTTGCATTTTCTAAATGGTCGCACTTGGCCTATCGTCCATTGGCCATTTATTTTACAAATATGAAAAAGAAAGCCAGCGCACAACAGTCGAAATCAAAACTTTCGGTAGCTGTTTAATAAAAAAAATTAAAAGATGGAAGAAGTTAGAATTGGTGTTTATGTTTGCTGGTGCGGAAACAACATTGCCAAAATGGTTGATGTTGAAGATGTTTCCAGAGAAATGGAAACCTTGCCCCATGTAGTCGTTTCACGCGATTACAAATACATGTGTTCCGATCCTGGACAGGATTTAATTATCAACGACATAAAAAAGCATAAACTAAATCGAGTAGTTGTTGCCGCCTGTTCTCCCAGAATCCATGAATTAACATTTAGGAAAGCCCTGGAAAATGCAGGCTTGAATCAGTACATGTTTCAGATGGCCAATATCCGCGAGCATGTTTCGTGGGTACACACCAGCCGCGAGGAGGCAACAAAAAAAGCAAAATCGCTTGTGGCTGCGGCAATTAACCGGGTTCAATGGCACGAATCGCTCGAAAAACGAACGGTGGAAATTAATCCGGCAACCCTTATCATCGGCGGGGGTATTTCAGGAATTTCCGCAGCATTAGAAATTGCAGATTCCGGGAAGCAGGTTTACCTCATCGAAAAAACCGGACAGGTGGGAGGTTATGCCGCAAAAATAGATCTCATTTCTCCATATATGTACAGTGCATCACAAATGATTAACCCTAAAATAGAACATGTTTTTAATCATCCAAATATTAAAATTTTTCTGAATACCCAACTAGAAGAAATCAGTGGGTATATCGGGAATTTTGAAACCAAAATTGAAACAAATGAAGGACTTATCCTTGAGTTAAAATTTGGAAATATTATCCTTGCGATTGGATTGGGCACATTCAATCCTTCGAAAATTCAAAATTATAAATATGGAATTATTTCTGATGTTGTGACATCGTTGGAATTTGAACAGGTTTTAAAATCAGGTAAAATTCTGACAAAAGACGGAAATGTTCCTAAAAATGTAGCAATCATTCATTGTGTAGGAAGCCGAAATTCAAACTACCACGAGTACTGTTCACGGCTTTGTTGTAAAAACGCATTAAAATATGATAACCTCATCCGCTCTGCAATTCCCGAT
>JABMQB010000189.1 GCA_013203525.1 Mariniphaga sp. | reverse complement strand
TTGCATTTCAAATATTATTTTAAGTTTCAAAAATCACTCAAATATAAGAAATTATACCGCTAGGATATGGACGTTTATTTTACAATAAGGTAATTTAAAGAATAGATAACCTGTGCGATTACAGATAAAAAATCTAATTTTGAAGGATTCATTCAAAATCAAATTATTCGCAGCATGTTTTTTCGCGATATTGTAGGTCAAAATGATGTTAAAACCAGGCTGATCAAGTCGGTTAAAGAAGAGAGGATTAGTCATGCTCAATTATTTGCAGGACCGGAAGGAACCGGCAAATTTGCGCTTGCATTGGCTTATGCACAATTTGTAACATGTCTTAATCGTGGAGAAAATGATTCATGCGGAACTTGCTCGTCGTGTAGGAAATATATGAAACTTGCTCATCCCGACTTACATTTTGTTTTTCCGGTATTTAAAACTAAAAATATTCAAAAACCGGTTAGCGATGATTTTATTCATCAATGGCGTGAATTTGTTTTGGAATCTCCTTATTTTACATTAAATCAATGGCTTAATTTTATCAATGTTGAAAATGCCCAGGGATTGATTTATGAAAAAGAAAGCGAATCAATTATTAAAAAACTTAACCTGAAATCATTTGAATCGGAGTTTAAGGTAATGATTATCTGGCTTCCTGAAAAGATGCATATGCATTGTGCCAATAAATTATTAAAGATGATTGAAGAGCCACCCAACAAAACTCTTTTTCTGTTGATTTCTGAAGATGAAGAAAATATTATCAGTACTATTCGATCCCGAGCTCAGTTGATAAGGGTGCCCTTAATTGATAAAATTTCATTACATGAATCGCTTGCCAAAACTGATGGTTATGATGATTCTGTGATAGACAATATAGTCCACCTTTCAAATGGCAATTATATTAAAGCTATCGATTTTTTGAATCCCGATGAAGATAAGCTCTATTTTTTTAATAAATTTCAGGAATTAATGCGGGCAGCCTACATGATTGAAACTATTGGTTTAATTGAGTGGGCAGATGAACTTGCCGGGATTGGGCGTGAGAAACAAAAAAGCTTTTTTGAATATGCAATCAGGCTGGCGCGTGAATATTTTATTTTAAACCTAAAAAATAATGAACTGGTATATTTAAATAATGAAGAAAAAGAATGGGGCCAGAAATTCTCTCCATTTGTCAACGAAAGAAACATTACTCTTATATCTTCTGAATTTGACCTGGCTTACAAACATATCTCTATGAATGGAAATCCAAGAATCATATTTATGGATATTGCTTTGAAAATGGCTAAATTCATTAAAAAATAGCCTTTAATAGTTAGAAAAAACATCCTATTGTATATTTCCGGGATACAGACTTTTTATCAATCAGTTAATTAATTACTTTTGTATTATTCTGGCAATTACTATCAGATAGTGAGATTTGAAGTTGCCGGGTTGAAAGTAATAATTATGGAAATACCTGATGCAATTGAGCGTGGAACATGCAACAACATTTATGGAACTTGCTCTAAATTACATGTTACCGACTGGCTAAGTGATATAAAAAATATAGCTAATGCTGATGAAATTGTAGAAATCAGATTTAAAAATACCAGAAAAGATTATTATAGAAATGTAAATAACCTTAAAATAATTCCTGGCGATATTGTTGCAGTTGAAGCCAGCCCAGGACATGATATCGGTGTAATTTCACTTACGGGTGACCTTGTTATAGAACAGATGAAAAAACACAAGGTGACGCTGGTAAATGGTGATTTCAGGAAAATATACCGTAAAGCAAAACAAGTTGATATTGACAAATGGAAAGAATCAATATTGCTTGAACACAATACAATGATTAAATCGCGGCAAATTGCAGCCAACCTGAAACTGGAGATGAAAATTGGAGATGTGGAATATCAGGGTGATAAGACAAAAGCCATTTTTTATTACATCGCTGATGAACGTGTTGATTTCAGGCAGTTAATTCGTGACCTTGCTGATACTTTTCGTGTTAGAATTGAGATGAAACAAATAGGTGCCAGGCAGGAAGCAGGAAGAATTGGCGGAATTGGTCCTTGTGGCAGGGAACTTTGCTGTGCAACCTGGATTTGTAGTTTTGTTTCGGTAAGTACAAATGCTGCTCGTTATCAGGAAATTTCTTTAAATCCTCAAAAACTGGCCGGGCAATGTGGAAAATTGAAATGCTGCCTCAATTTCGAAGTCGATGTATATATGGATGCGCAGAAAAATTTTCCACCCAATAATATTCCATTAGAAACAGAAAATGGGACTTTCATATTTCAGAAAGCCGATATTTTTAATAATATATATTGGTATTCGCCTCAAAATCAGGGAGCATCAAGCCAAATTCCAGTTTCGGTAAAAAAGGTATCTGAAATTTTAAGGATGAATAAAATGGGCAAACGCCCAGAAACCCTAAAATTCGATTTTCTTGATAAGTCACCCAAAGAAGAAAATTTTCAGAATGTTGTTGGGCAAGATGAATTGACCCGTTTTGATAAACCCAAACCACATCATTCTCGGAGGAAAAAACGTTTTGTGAAAAAATCGCCACATAACAAACAAAGGGATAAATGAAACAAGCAAGCAGTAATTTGAACAAATAAGTATAATTAGAATATTGCATGTTTCTTGACTGACAAACAGGCAGGCATCAAAAACCATTAAAAATGAACAATTTAAGTGAGATGAAACCATATCATATTCTTTTGATTTTTATTTGTGCAATCTGCTTGTTCTCGGCTTGTGAAAATAACCGGGTTTTTGAAAGTTATGGATCAATTTCAGGTAATGGCTGGCATAAAGATTCTGTTTTAAATTATAACTTTAATATTAAAGATTCTGCGTTGAATTATAACTTGTATTTTAATTTGCGGAATACTGTTGATTATCCCTATAGTAATATTTGGCTATTTGTTTCCATTGATCCTCAGCATGGTAATGCAATTACTGATACTGTTGAATTTATTTTGGCCGGCCCGGGTGGCCGATGGTTTGGCCGCGGGCATGGTAAATATCGTGATAATAAACTCATATATCAAAATAATGTTTTTTTTCCCGATACCGGAATTTATCGTTTTAATGTTCAACAGGGTATGCGTGATAATGTTTTAGAAGGAATTAACGATTTTGGGATTAGAGTGGAAAAAGTAAAATGAAATAGAGTGGGGAAAGGTAAATTAATAAAATTCCAGGAACTGGAATCTTTTGATCATGTCATCCAGGCTCCATACCGAAATATCAAAGACACAGATTTTGAACTAAAAGGAAAATGGGCTACTTCGTTTTTTAAAAATAATAATCCGGTTGTACTTGAGTTGGGTTGTGGGAAAGGAGAATATACAGTTAAACTTGCTGAAAAATTTCCTGAGAATAATTATATAGGAGTTGATATAAAAGGGGCACGTATTTGGCGAGGCGCAAAACAATCATTGGAAAAAGGATTTAAAAATGTTGGTTTTATCCGGACAAATATTGAAATAATTAACCGGTTTTTTTCTGTTGGCGAAGTAGATGAAATCTGGCTGACATTCCC
>JABMQB010000188.1 GCA_013203525.1 Mariniphaga sp. | reverse complement strand
TTAATGGTTAATAAATTTGGGGTAAGTGAAGCCTGGTCAGGTTGGTTGCCTGGGTTGGTACCCTTCGGAACCATGCTTCTAACTCCACTTTTTGGAAGTTTGTATGATAGAAAAGGAAAAGGAGCGTCCATTATGATTTTGGGTTCTGTACTTTTAATTATTGTACATGTTATTTTCTATTTACCATTTATTACAAGTGTGGTTGCTGCCTTCTTTAACGTACTTCTTTTAGGCATTGCATTTTCGTTGGTTCCTTCGGCAATGTGGCCATCGGTTCCAAAAATTATTCCCGAAAAACAATTGGGAAGTGCTTTTGCTTTTATCTTTTGGGTACAAAATTTTGGCTTGTGGGGAATTCCATTGGCAGTGGGAATTGTATTGGATAAAACAAATACTGGTGTTGCCGAAGCAAAAGCTGCTGGTGAGAGCATAACATACGATTATCAAACAACCTGGACAATTTTTGTTGGACTTACCATTTTAGCTTTGTTAACTGCTATATGGTTGAAATTTGAAGACAAACGTAAAGGTTACGGGTTGGAATTACCAAACATTAAAAAATAAAGAAGCCGGAAGTTGGGAGTCAAAAGCCTGAAGTTTTTCTTGCTTCGGTCTCCGAACTTCAGTCTTCAACCAAAATAATATAGTTATGACAAAAATAAAAGACCTTAAACCAACAGAAGTTTGGAGTATTTTCGACCAAATATTGCAAATTCCCCGTCCTTCAAATCATGAAGATAAGATTCAGGAATGGGCAGTAAATTTTGGAAAAACCCTGGGGCTAGAAACAATAAAAGAGGAAGTGGGAAATGTAATTATCCGTAAACCTGCTACTTCCGGAATGGAAAATCGGAAAGGTGTTGTTTTTCAGGGGCACCTTGATATGGTTCCACAAAAGAATAGCGATAAAGACCATGATTTTGTTACCGATCCGATTGAAGCATTTGTTGATGACGATTGGGTAACTGCAAACGGAACAACCCTTGGTGCCGATAATGGGATTGGGGTTTCTTCAGCATTAGCTGTTTTAGCATCTGATAGCATTGAACACGGACCGGTAGAAGTGTTGCTTACTGCAACAGAAGAAACAGGCATGGATGGTGCTAATGGGCTTAAAGCAGGTATGCTGAATGGAGATATCCTGATTAATACAGATTCGGAAGATGAAGGTGAATTATATGTTGGGTGTGCCGGAGGTGAAGATGCAAATATCACATTTAATTATACTGAAGAAGAAGTTCCTACAGGATTTGCCGGAATTATAATGAGTGTTACCGGAATGAAAGGTGGCCATTCAGGTATTGATATTCCGTTGGGAAGAGGAAATGCCATTAAGGTATTTTTTCGTATTCTGAATGAAATAAGCCAGGAGTTGGGTGTTCGTTTAGCAAGTGTTGATGGAGGAAGTTTACGTAATGCAATCCCACGTGAAGTATTTGGAATTTTGGCTATTGATGAAACATTGGTAGGAGAATTGGCTGCTTTGGTTGATAGTATTACTGATACTGTTAAAAGTGAGCTTTCGGCAACTGAGCCAAATATTTCAGTGAAAGTTGAGGTAGCTGATTTGCCCTCGAAATTGATCGATAAAAATACACAGGAGAAATTAAGTTTTTCCATTCGTGCTTGTCCTAATGGAGTTATAAGAATGAGTAATAGCATGGAAGGTTTAGTTGAAACTTCGACTAATCTTGCCATTTTAAAATCTGACGCAAATAGTAAAACTATAAATGGTGCTTGTTTAATGCGGAGTTCAGTAGATTCAGCAAAAATTGAATTGGGTGAACGAATTAAGGCTGTTTTTACTTTGGCAGGAGGAAGTGTTGATTTCGGCGGGGCGTATCCTGGCTGGAAACCAAATATGGATTCGCCAATCCTTAAAACAATGCAAGAGGTTTACAATAATAAGTATGGAAAAATCCCGGAGATTAAAGCAATACATGCAGGATTGGAATGTGGAATCCTTGGAGGTAATTATCCGCATTGGGATATGATTTCATTTGGGCCTACAATTCGTTTTCCTCATTCACCCGATGAAAAAGTGAATATTGCAACCGTTCAAAAATTCTGGGATTTTCTGGTTGAAACTTTAAAACATATTCCTGAAAAATAAAAGGTGAAGTGATATAAATCTAAAGGATTCTATCTCTGCCAGCTGGCGGATGGAATCCTTTTTTGTTACACGATATATTATAATTTCAGACTCCCTTGTTCATCATACTTCCAGAATGGAGCCCATGCAATTTCCCAGGCATATCCATCCGGATCGGCAAAGTAGGCATCATAACCGCCCCAGAAAGTATCACGGGGTTTAACAAGCGATTTTCCACCACCCTCAATTATTTGATAATACAATTGGTCAACCGATTCTTTTGAATCGAGGTTAATCGCAAATGTAACTCCTGAAAAACCACTCCGCTCCGGAGGAAGCAGTGCATCTTCTGCTAATTTATCAATAGGGTATAGTCCAAGTACAATTCCTCCCTGATGATAGAATACGATATTTTCATCGCTGCCATTGGCTTCTTCCCAGCCCAGCACTTTTCCATAAAATTCGCGCGAAACCTGAAGGTCATTAACTCCAAGTGTGACAATATTTAATCTTGGTTTCATGATTTATAATTTTATTTTATTCGTTTCAGCCGCAAAAACTCTTTTAATTCATTCATTCTTTCCTTTGATATTCCATGCCACCTTATACCCTGTATTGCACCTTCAAGGGCACACAACATATTAAAACATGAAGTTTCGTCTTCTATCGAAAGCCTTAAAAATGCTTGCTCAGCACCTAACTTTATCAGGTCTTTTATTGTAGATATTCCTGCCTTAAAGAGTTTTTCAGCAAGTGTATTTTCAATGTTTGGAAGTTTGGTTAATTCCATAATTAACTCCTTTCAATCATTTTAATTTCCTCTCCTTCAGTAGTTATGTACTTCCCTGCCAGATTAGCTGTTAAGCACGAATGCACAGGGATAATTTCAATTAAATTACCAACATTAAAAAGAGGCAGATTTTTTTGAGTAACCTTTAAAATCCCATGTTCCTGCGACAACTTACTTACATAATTCATTTCGCCAAGTAATTTTTTTTCACCATCTTTTTTAATAATAATCCGGCCATACATTTGTTTTCCGTCAATGTTGGTAATTGATTCTTTTGAAAAATGAATAGCTCCGCCATAAATGACCACTTCATTTCGTGAAGCATGTTTAGAAATAACCGGGCAAACCATTTTTACCGCAATATCTTCGATAGAGCAAACTCCCAGTTTAAATTGCATATAATCGTAAAACACAAAATTTCCAGGCCTGATTTCATCCACACCATTAAAATTTTCACAAATACTACACGATGGTGTATCGCCCAATGATATATTCAACTTAGGATATTTTTTTTGGAAGTATTGTTTTAGTTTCTGCATATTAAGCAAAGCTTCGAAATGACGGCTATGAATTTCATGAACTGAATTTGCAGAATAGGTATGACCTGAATGTGATATAAATCCCTTGAATTCAAGTTTATTGTTTTTTGAAAGAATATCAAGGAGGGAGTCGATAAATGAAGTTTTTGATGGCGAAATACCAGTTCGATGATATCCCGTATCGATTTTAATATACACTCCCATCTGGTTACTGATTTTTGAAACCAATGTGTTAGCAGCTTCCTTGTTTTCTATCAGAACATTTACTTTGATTGAAGAAGCCATTTGGTTAATGTGATTAATTTCCAGGGTATTTAACTATTTGAAGTCATTATGACTTACGACTAAAATTTACAATTAAATATGCTATCAACGCTGCACCAATCCCAAAAATATTTGCATCTAAACCTAATGGTAAGTTGATGTCCGAAAAAATTAACGATAGCGTAGTGCCTCCCCCAACAATCATTGAAGAAAGTGCAGCTATTGAATTTGGTTTCTTTGTAAATAATGCAGCTAATACAGGGATTATCATTCCTGATACCATAAATGAGTAAGAGTGTAGCATTAATTCTAAAACGCTGGTCATTTTTAGTGCAATCAGCAATGCTAGTACACCTATTATCAATGTAAGTATTTGTGAATATCGAAGTCCGTTTTTTGAATT
>JABMQB010000187.1 GCA_013203525.1 Mariniphaga sp. | reverse complement strand
TAACTACAGCTAATTTAGATTGTCCGGGGGCTTTAATGATTACATCAAAAGCCGTTTGTTCTTCAGCTACTTCAGTTTCGCCTGCACCTGCTCCTGGTGCTGCAACAACAGCTGCTGCTGCAGCTGGTTCAATTCCGTATTCTTCTTTTAAAATTCCAGCTAATTCGTTAACTTCTTTAACTGTTAAATTAACTAATTGCTCTGCAAAAGTTTTTAAATCTGCCATTTTCTATTGTTTTTTAATTGTGATTTTCTAAATAATTATTTTAAATTTTATTAAAATTCTGTTAAATAACAGAAATGTGAATTCCTTATTCGGATTTTTTGGATAATGTTTTTAGTATTCCGGAAATATTATTTCCTCCGGATTGTAAGGCTGAAATAACATTTTTAACAGGTGATTGCAATAATCCGATAATGTCTCCAATGAGTTCGTTCTTAGATTTTATATTCATTAAAAAATCTAACTGATCATCACCAAGGTATATCATTTCTTCAATGTATGCACTTTTAATAATTGGACGGTTAAATTTTTTTCTGAATTCTTTGATCAGTTTAGCAGGAGCATTACCTGTTTTAGCAAACATAATAGATGTTGAACCTGTTAAAGTTTCATATAAAGGTTCAAAATTCTTTTCAATTTTTTCCATTGCTTTTTTTAGCAATGTATTCTTTACAACTGTCAACTGGATTTCCTTTTTAAAACATAATCTTCTTAAGGCTGTAGTATCCTCAGAATTTAAACCGGAAATATCAGTAATATAAAAATATTCGTTGTTAGTTAATTGTTTCTTTAATGAATCAATAAGCTGATTTTTTTCTTCTTTTCTCATAATATTTTACCTTGTAAGTAACAGAAAATTATGTGGTTATTGATTTAGATTCAATCTGAATTCCAGGACTCATTGTACTTGATATGTAAATACTTTTAATGTAAGTACCTTTTGAAGCAGAAGGTTTCAACTTGATAATGGTTTGTAATAATTCTTTTGTATTATCAAGAATTTTTGTATTTTCAAATGAAACTTTGCCAATTGAATTGTGAATTATTCCAAATTTATCAACCTTAAAATCAATTTTACCAGCTTTAACGTCTTTAACTGCTTTTCCAACATCCATTGTAACGGTTCCGGTTTTTGGGTTTGGCATAAGACCTCTTGGTCCTAATATCCTTCCCAAAGCACCAACTTTAGGCATTACACTTGGCATGGTAATTACAACGTCAATATCGGTCCATCCGCCTTTAATTTTTTGAATATATTCATCAAGACCATAATAATCAGCTCCAGCTTCTTTAGCTTCTTCTTCTTTATCGGGGGTGCACAAAACCAAAACCCTGATGGTTTTTCCTGTACCATGGGGTAAAGTAACTGTGCCTCTAACCATTTGATTAGCTTTACGCGGATCAACACCTAAGCGCACATCTATATCAATTGAAGAATCAAATTTTGTGTAGGTAAGATTTTTAACAATATCAATAGCTTCTGTTAATGTATAAAACTTACTTTTATCAAATTTTGTTAAAGCTTCTTTTCTGTTTTTTGTTAATTTAGTCATTGTTTATTTTCTTAAGATGATTTGACTATTAATCAAAAGTGCAGGATTAATATATTAATTGTCAAAATGGAATTTCCCTTTAACATTTATTCCCATGCTTCTGGCAGTACCTGCTACCATTTTCATTGCTGATTCAACTGTAAATGTATTAAGATCAACCATTTTTGCTTCGGCAATTGATTTTATTTGATCCCAACTTACTGAAGCTACTTTGGCTCTGTTTGGTTCTGGTGAACCTTTTTGAATTTTAGCAGCTTCCATTAATTGAACAGCAACCGGAGGGGTTTTTATTATAAAACTAAAGGATTTATCCTTAAAAACAGTTATTATTACAGGGATGATTTTTCCTGCTTTATCCTGTGTGCGGGCATTAAATTGCTTGCAAAATTCCATAATATTAACTCCTTTTGCACCTAATGCAGGTCCTACTGGGGGTGATGGATTTGCAGCTCCTCCTTTGATTTGTAATTTTATTAATCCGCTAACTTCTTTTGCCATTTTAATTTTTTTCTTATAAATATAAATTGATTTAAAAGTTATTTGATAACCTATCCTTTTTCAATTTGCATAAAACCTAATTCCAATGGGGTTTTTCTGCCGAAAATTTTAACCATGACTTTCAGTTTTTTCTTTTCCTCATTAATTTCTTCAATTATTCCACTGAAACTGTTAAATGGTCCATCAGTAACTGTAACTGATTCACCTACAATAAAAGGCACATTAATTGCTTCTCCCTTTTCTGCCAGTTCATCAACTTTACCCAAGATTCTGTTTACTTCTGATGGTCGAATAGGATCAGGTTCTCCCTTTGTTCCTAAAAAATTTAACACATTTGGTATGTTTTTTATAATATGAGGAATTTCACCAACTAATTCAGCCTCTATAAGAATATAACCCGGAAAGTAATTTCTTTCCTTACTTATTTTTTTCCCTTTTCTTACCTGGTAAACTTTCTCGGTCGGGATAAGTACTTGTGAGATGTAATCTTTCAGATTAAGACGGCTAATCTCACTATCAAGGTATTCTTTTACCTTTTTTTCTTTACCACTAATCGCCCGTATAACATACCATTTTTTGACTTGCTCGCTCATAATTTATACAAAGGAATTATTTTGATTATTATCAAATAACAAAATATTAGATTATTAAAAATTTATTAAAAAAGTTTATAAAAATTTTCCAATAAAGTTTGAAATGACATATCCATCAAATAAACGATTAAAGCGATTATAAGGGAAGCAATGGATACAACAATTGCACTACTTTGCAATTCATTCCAAGTAGGCCAGGAAACTTTATGAATTAATTCATCATAAC
>JABMQB010000186.1 GCA_013203525.1 Mariniphaga sp. | reverse complement strand
GCTTCATATCCAGCTTGTATAACTGCAATTGCGCCTTTTTCTTCCAAATTACCAAACCTACTTGTTCTTGACCGCCGAACCATTGGATTAGATCTAAGCGGGCGAAACTTTTTAAATGCTTCCGAGGCAGTATCTTTATAACCGGGAAATCCACTTATTATAACTACAATTTTTCCTTCAACGTCCAATTTATTAAGGTCATCGTAATTGTTATCTTCATCTGTAAGTCCATATCCGGCAAATACAACCGGAGCATTTGCCGAAAGTGCAACTGAACCGGTGTTTACACTATAATCTGTTTGATATGTATAATGAATGGATTTTTTGCTGTCGGCATTTTTTGAACTTACTGCAAGCTCATTTTCGCTACCGGGAGTATATTTTATTAAACTAAAATTCTGAAAATAAGTATTAAAAACCGTTGGTCGAACGCCAGCTCTCCTTTCTTCTCTGGATGGCATAATCATATCCGTATCGCCAAAAGGTTCAACACCATAAACCTTAAACATTGATGCAATATAATCGGCAGCCAAATAAGCTCCCTTTGTACCTGTTTCCCTTCCTTCAGTCCAATCGGAAGCTAAAAATTCAAGTTGTCCTTTAATTGCAGAATCAGTTATTTCTGCTAATCCTTTTTCCTTTTCAGTTTGAGCAAAAACATAAGTTGCCGATAGGAACAGAATTCCTAATAAAACGCATTTTTTCATAAATAAATAATTTGTACTTTTAATAATTTTGATGCCTTAACAAATTGAAACTATTCAACAAAAAATAATTTCAGTTTAAAGTTAAAATTTTAGCTTTAATTATAAATTTTTTTGAACAAAGAGTTAAATAGAAATTTCAATAACATACAAATTATGAAAACAAATCGTCGAAACTTTATTACAACAGCATCAGCAGCAGCTATTGGAGGTGGAATTCTAGGTGCTTGCCAACCTCCAAAAGAGGAATCAAAAACAGTAAAAGTAAACAGGAACCGTATAGGTGTTTCAACTTATTCATTCTGGCAATTTAACGGGCCAAAAGAAAATTCACCTATTGAAGATTGTATAGAAAAAGCTGCTCGTATGGGATTTGATGGTATTGAATTCCTACTAGTTCAAATGACATCCGAAGAAAATAGTTACCTGCAAAATCTAAAACGCCAGGCTTTTCATGCAGGGATCGATATTATGGGTTTTTCAACACACCAGGGTTTTATTTTCCCTGAAAAAGAAAAACGTGATTCCGAGGTAGCAAAAACTATTAATCAAATTGAACTGGCTTACAAACTTGGGATACCAACCATGCGTTTAAATACCGGGCGATGGGGAACCACAAAATCTTTTGACGACCTTATGGCAAATAAAGGCATAGAACCTGTATTGGAAGGTTATACTGATGAAGAAGGCTTTAAATGGGTAATCGATTCTATTGAACAGTGTATTCCCACAGCTGAAAAATGCGGTGTTGTATTAGGACTTGAAAATCATTGGGGATTGGGAAGAACTGCTGAAGGTGTTTTGCGTATTGTAAATGCAATTGATTCACCCTGGTTGCAAATTACTTCTGACACAGGTAATTTCCTTGAAAGGCAATATGAACAACTTGAATTGATGGCACCCAAAACTTTCCTGATCCAGGCAAAAACCTATTATGGCGGAGGAAAATGGTATACCCTTGATATTGACTATAACCGGGTTGCTGAAATTTTCAGAAAAGTAGATTACCGGGGTTATGTTTCCATCGAATTTGAAGGACAGGCCGATCCAATGGAAGCTATACCAAAAAGCCTTGAATTAATACGAAATGCTTTTACCTGGGAAGTTTAAACCAATTCAAAAAATTTATCCTGAAGAAACCGGGTTAAATTGCCTGGTTTACCATCCCCAATTAATTTTTTATCAACCTGGATAATTGGCATTACTTCGGTACCTGTACCTGCGATGATCAGCTCATCCATTTCATATAACTCTTCTTCAGTAAATGGCTTTTCAATAAATTCGATTTTGTTTTTTACACAAATTTCATGTATAACCTTTCGTGATATTCCGGGCAAAACAAGGTTTGTTAAAGGATGCGTTATTACCTTTCCATTTTTTACTCCCAATATACTTGAATGGGTTGCCTCGGTAACTATCCCGTTTCGTATAAGAATACATTCCTCTGCCCCATTTTCAATAGCTTTATTGTAAAGCATTGTATTGGGTAGAAGTGAAATCGATTTAATATCACATCTTAACCAACGGATATCATCATGTGTAATAACCTTAATTCCGTTTTTGAGCTTGTCGGTAAACGAGGGCAGTTCAAAAACAAAAGCATAAATTGTTGGTTTTATGTTCTTTGGAAAATTATGCATACGTTTATTTACACCCCTTGTAATTTGCCAATAAACAGCTGCTTCTTTGTTTTTTAGTCCGTTCTTCTCAAGTAATATATCGAAAACATCATCCAGCCCATTTACTTCAAATGTTAATTCCAAAGCCGAAAGGCTGTTTTTTAAACGCATAATATGATCATCAAAACGAAAAGGTTTTCCCTTATAATATTTTACAACTTCGTAAACACCATCAGCAAATATAAATCCCCGGTCGTCGGGCGAAATTGATGCTTTTTCTTTTGGAAGAAATTCTCCATTCAGGTATACTGTTTCACTCATATTATGGATACACTAAAATTGAAAATGAAAGTTTGAAAATAACAGGATTTTATGGGAAATAAAATACACAGTTGAAATTTAATCTTTATCCTTCTGAACAAAACAATAAATTTACTAATTTTATAGATATCAAATCTTTACAGCCATGAAGAATTTATTGATTTTACTTTTAGTTTTTTCGGTTTCCCTGCCTTTGATTGCTCAGGAGAAATCCCGGAAGGAACGCAAAGCAGAACGAGAAGCTCAAAAAGCAGAAAAAGTCAGCAAGCTTCTCGATTCAAAAGAATTTGTTTTTAATGCTACACATGCATTACCCATGGGTGGTGGAAGTATTTACCTTACATCATCATTCGACCTTAAAATTTCAGGAGATTCTGTTTACGCTTATTTACCATTTTATGGTGTTGCCTACCAGGCAGAATACGGTGGGCGAAACGGTGGTTTTGAATTTCAGGAACCAATAAAGGAATACTCGGTTGAATCTATTAAATCGCGTAAACAAATAATTTTTAAGGTAAAAACACAAAAGGATACTTACAACATGGTGTTGTCGGTTTCAAATTCAGGGAATGCTGATTTGCATGTGAATAGTGTGAAACGCCAGTCTATCAGGTTTAACGGGACGGTTGATGCTATTAGTGAATAGTGAATTATCACAAATGGCAGAATACTTAAAAACCATTGTCATTTCGACGAGAAACGAGGAGAAATCTGTTAATCAGATCTCTCACCCTTTGGGATTCGAGATGACAAATCATACAAAATCAATCAGTAATTACTACAGTTCAAAAGGCAATATCTTACCTAATTCAATTCCTTCAGGGGTAACAATTGCCTGGATAGGAATTATCTCAACACCTGATTTGTATGCTTTCTTTAAAATCTTTGCATATTCCGGGTCTATTTCTTTTGCAGGAGCAAAAATCTCAACATCGCCTCTTTGTATTACATACAACATTACAGCCCTTATTCCCTGCTTTTTAACTTCGATTAAGGTATTCAAGTGCTTCTGCCCCCTCGTTGTTACTGCATCCGGGAAAAGGGCATATTTGCCTTCTTTTAGCGATACATTTTTAACTTCGATAAAACACTTTTCATTTTCATTTTCGGCATACACATCAAAACGGCTGTCGCCAAATTTTACCTCCCGTTTTACAAAAGTATAACCTTCCAGCCCGGGAATTGTATCAGCTGTTACAGCATCAAATGCAAGCTTATTAGGATTGCCGGTATTTATACCCACCCAGCCATCATTAATTTTAATCATTTCCCAGGTAAACTTTGTACGGCGTTTTGGGTCATCAACCGGGGAAAGGTAAACTTCTGCCCCATCTTCAAGGCAGCTTTTCATTGAACCGGAATTAGTGCAATGAGCAGTGACTTCTGTTCCGTCATCCAATTTTATATCGGCAAGGAAACATTTATAACGTTTTATCAATGTGCCGTGGACAAGTGATTTTTGAAATTTCATGGTAAATTCAATGTTAATAAAAAAATATTATATTTAGAATAATTAATTAATCTTTCGTATATGCCAGATGCATTTATCAATAATGTAAAAAAAATCATTTTAGTAAATATTGAAAATGAGAAATTTGGTGTTACCAATCTTGCTTCAGAATTAGGATTAAGCCGATCACAAACCTTACGAAAAGTAAAAACAGCAACCGGTAAATCCGTAAATCTTTTTATTCGGGAATTCCGTCTCGAAGAAGCAATTAAACTTATTCGTTCCAGTGATTTTAATGCTTCGGAAATTGCATATAAAGTTGGCTTTAGCAGCCCTTCTTATTTTAATAAATGCTTTCTTGATCTGTTTGGGCTAACCCCTGGAGAATATAAAAAGCAAAACGATGAAATTGATTTAGAAGAAACAAATTTGAAGCCAATAAATGCAAAGAGCACAAAAAAAACAAAGAAGATATTTTTCTATCTGATTTCAGCCGTTATTGTAATAGTTGGTTTTCTGATAATAAATACCAATTTTATTCAAAATAAAGATTCTGAATATCAACAAGCATCAATTGCTGTTCTTCCATTACTTGACTTGTCAGAGAACCAGGATCAACTTTATCTGGCGGATGGTATTACCGATGCAATTACATTGGAGCTTTCAAAAAAAGAATCTATCAGGGTTATTTCCAGAACTTCTGCAATGATGTATAAAGATGAAAAAAAGCTTTCGTCAGATATTGCCAAAGAACTAGGAGTAAATTTGATATTGGAGGGATCTGTTCTTTACGGATCGGATAGTTTACGGGTAGTAGTCCAGCTTATCGAACCTTTTCCAAAAGAGAAACACATTTGGGCTAATAAGTACGACCAAAAATCATCTAATATTCTTCAATTGGTAAGTGATATATCGAATGAAATTGCAAATGAAATTGATCTGGCTGTTTCTCCAAATGAAAAAATTGTTGAAATTAAAAAAGTTGATCCAAAAGCATACAACCTTTATATCAGAGGCAGGCATTTATGGTATCAGAATAATACCGAAGCTGTTAAAAAAGCAATTGAATATTTAAAAGAATCCATTAAAATAGATTCGAGTTATGCTTTGGCGTATTCTACCCTTGCCGAGGCGTATATATCAATGAATAAATTTATTCAGAATAATGAAGAAAAAATGCAACACAGGATAAACAGCCGTGTTGCCATTAATAAAGCCCTTAAAAAAGCTATTGAATTAGATGGTTCATTGGGGGCTGCTTATATAACAAAAGGTAATATTCTAAGAAAGTTTGACTGGGACTGGGAAGGCGTGAAAGAAATGGCTGAAAAAGGATTACAGCTAGATCCCAACAATTCATTTGGCCATATTTTATTATCAGATTATTATCTGGTAAATGGTGAACATGGTAAAGCGGTCAGTGAAGCATTAATTGCCGAAAAACTAGAT
>JABMQB010000185.1 GCA_013203525.1 Mariniphaga sp. | reverse complement strand
CCTTTGTTTCGTGAGGATAAAAAATGCGGTCGTAAAGTTTTTTACTTCCATCTTTATTTGTTACTGCAACCTTCACAGATCGATCATTTACACGAGTAACATTAAAAACCTCCTTTTTGCCAGAACCAGTTACATCAACATATTTTGCCAGGAGTTTGTAATAATCCAGAACATCTTTATTAAGATCTTTCTTTCTTGTTTTTAGTTTGTTTTCGATTGTTTTCCCTGAAATATCATAAATTTCGGGTGGCATATTTTTAATCGATTTTTCAATTATTTCATCGGTGAGAATTTCCTTAACAATATTTGTTTGAGTTAGCCAGTCATCCCTATCCATTTCTGTCAAAACCACACGGTCGAGATGACGGGCCGACCATGTAAGGCTACGGATATCATTTACTTTATATCCAAAATGGTCTCCACTTGGTTTTGCCCATTTCCTGTCGGCAATCCACGGGAGCAATCCATCCCACATCGAAAATACATGATCACGGTCGCGTGGTATTGGCCTGTAGGTTGTACCATCATCAGTTTTATACCCTGCCCATTTCCAATTGTCTTCATGCCGTCCCCAGTCTCCAACAAAAATGTCGAATACTTTTGCTTTTACAAATTCACTTTGGTCGACTTTATAATTATGACTTTTATAAAGATTTCGAAACAGTTTATAGCTTCTTAATACCTCATCCGATCCACCAAAACCTAAGTTTGTTTTCGAGGAACCTTTTGGGCTTTCCTCAAGCATTCCAAATAAATTTGAAAAATCCTCTTTAAAAGTACCTAACTTATCATCAGGAGGAAGCAAATACAAAACCGGTTCGGGATGAAGAATATCCAGTTTTTCGAGCATCAACTTTGTTGCCATGGCTCCATACGGATGTTGTGTTGAAGTCTGGTCTTTTGCTAAATCGGCTACGATACTTTCCCTCAAATCGTAGGTTAAAGCCTTTTTAGGATTTTTATTTACAGACCTAAAAACATATTCGTTTCCATTCCCTGCCCTGAATTTAAGGGAAGTAGTTTGGCGTCCTCCTCCGCGCTTAATCGGTGTTAATCCTCCAAATGTTGTATCCAGGTTTAAATAGTTCATTCGAACATCAGCAATCCATGTATCACGGTAGTGCCCACCAAAAAAAAGTTTTTTAAATCCACTTGCCCGATATTCTTCACCGGCCATAACATTTACTGATTCATCATAAACCCCCGACATTTTTTCTTGAGAAACAGGATTTATTTTGCATGGAGCATAAAACTCGTTGATGGGAATCGAGTTGTCAGGATTTAAACATGCTGAATGATATAGATTGATTGATTCATCGCCTTTAAATGCATTTTTAGAAAACTTAAAAGCTGTTCCATTTACATTTCCATTACTATTATACTCAATACGAAATACTCCTGGTTTACGAGCCGAATAAATTTCATCAATAGACCTTCCACTAAACGCATTATTCAAAAATGCCCCGCTATTAATAAAATACGAATCTTCCAAATAAATTAATTGCTGAACATAGTCATGTCCCGATAAATAAATTAATCCCGGATGATCCTGAATAATGTTTTTTATTTCTGCATTAAATTCTTCATAGTGTTCGTTAATAATATCCATTTGCGAACCAATATTTTGTCGAAAAGCAGGATAAAAACTACCCACTATTGGTACAGGAATCCAAAGTGAAGGATTAAAATCTGTAAGTGGAAACAAATGTTTTTTTAATGACATTCTTCCTCCATATTCCCCGGTGCTAATAATTGGGAAGTGGCCTGCAATTAGCAAATTCTTATCTGATGTTTCAGAAATTATATCTTCGAGTTCTTCCAGAAAATCACGTTGCGATGAAATATCGCATACTGCATCAGCCGGACCGGGAACCTTAAATGGATGGTTCCAGTATTGTGTATTAATAACTAAAAGGAGGATATTCTCGCCAATTTCAATTTCCTTTGGACCGGGACAACCATTTCCTGGTTTCCATGTAATATTTTTGAATGGAAGACTCTCCAAAATATTTTCCAAAATTCTTACATTTTCCAATCCATTTTTACCTGAATAAGCCCAATCACGATCTCCGGGAATAAATATAAGGTCGCTTATAAAATCCAATTGCAATTTTTCAATTATTAATGCCAACCTGGTTGAGTCATTAATACGCTGATTTTTATTGCTTAAGTTTACTTTCGTAATATCACCTGAAAATATAATTGCTGAATGTGTTTTTTCATTATTGATAAGATCTATGAGAGCAACTAACTCAGGAGATTGAGAATTTAAGTCGGCAAGATTTCCAATGTTATAAACATAAAAATCAGATTTGGATTCCTGTGCAAGAGTCTTGAAATTAATTATAATAATAAAAACTAAGAATAATAAAACTCCCGTTATATTCATCTTTTTTATATTACATCTAAAAATATTCATTGGTATATTATGAAGTTATTCCTTCAGGTTTGGCATTCATATTCAATATTATATAAACACCATAATTTAAGAATAAATATTCAACTGAAAAAATAATTTTTCAAAATGGTTATCACTCCTGCATGAGTAAAAGAATTATCTGTATAATAATGTTTAGTACTAACAATAAATAAATTTTGCATTCAAAAGCAAGTATTGTAACTTGCATTTTCCATTTCAAATAACACCACTATTTTGATAATTAAGTACTATTTAAAATTTCACCAAAAAGCTTAACGAATGAAACTTCATCCCGACAATTTAAAATCTATTGAAACTCAGATTCAACAGATTCTTGATAAAGCAAAAGAATTAGAAAACACATACAAAGATGAAATATTAAGAATACATCCCGTTTATCAAAAAAGTGCACAAAACCTGATTCACTATCTTGCATTTCGTAGTTTTGAAATTGATAACTTACAGGAAGAATTAAGGGAATTAGGGCTTCCAAGTTTGTCGAATGTTGAAGCTCATGTTAAAAAAAGCCTTCTTTCGATAAAAACAATTACAAATCATTTGTTAGGAAATCAAGTTGTTGAAACTGAAAAAGGAACTATTTCCATTAAAAAAGGAAAAAAATTATTAAACCGGAATACCAAATTTCTATTTGGTTATAAGTCTAAAAAAAGGCGAACCCGCATAATGGTAACATTACCAAGTACTGCAGCCGAAGATGACCGTTTCATAAGACGTTTAATGAATTTTGGGATGAACAGTGCCCGAATAAACTGTGCACACGATAGTTCGGAGGTATGGAGTAAAATGGCAGATAATATAAAAAATGCAAAAAGTTCTCTTAAAAAAAATTGCACAATAATGATGGACCTGGGTGGGCCGAAATTACGAACAGGCTCAATAAAACCAGGTCCGCAGCTTGTCCATATAAAACCTCAGCGTAACGAGCATGGTGTAATAACAAGCCCTGCAAAAATATGGATTGCACCACCTGAGGTTTCACCACCCGATGAATCAGCTGATGCAATGATTCCTGTTGATGAAGTTTGGTTTAATAAAATTAAACGCGGTAATGTTATTTCATTTACCGACTCGCGTAATAAAAAATGTAAAATAATTATCGATAAAAAGAAAGGAAACGGAAGATGGGGATTAATGTCTGAATCGGCATATTTGGAAACAGGAGCAGAATTACAACTTCATAAACAAAAAAAATCAGGTAAGGAAAAAGTAAGGGTTGGCGAATTGCTTCCATTAGAGCAATCGATTACACTTAATATGGGTGATAAAATTATTCTGAAAAAAGATTCATCTCCCGGTGAACCAACTCAATTCGATGAAAAAGGAAATGTTTTAAATATAGCTCATATCTCATGTACACTCCCCGAAATTTTTGCTGATGTTAAGGTAGGTGAACCCATATTTTTTGATGATGGAAAAATAGAAGGAATTATTGAAGAGGTTAGTACTGAGCAACTGCTCATAAAAATTTCGTATGCAAAAGATACCGGTGGTAAATTAAAATCGGATAAAGGGATTAATTTGCCTGACAGCGATCTAAAAGTCAGCGGGCTTACGACGAAAGATAAAGAAGATTTAAAATCGGTAGTAAAAATTGCCGATGCAGTAAACTTCTCATTTGTGAATGATGAAAACGATGTCCAGGAATTATTTGACGCTTTGGATTCACTTGATTCAAAAATTGGAATCATCCTGAAAATTGAAACACAAAAAGGTTTTAATAATTTGCCAAAAATATTGTTGCGTTCAATGCAAACTTATCCGATTGGCGTAATGATAGCTCGTGGTGACCTGGCTATTGAAACAGGCTGGAAAAATTTTGCATCCATTCAGGAAGAAATTCTAAGAATTTGCGAAGCCGCACATATTCCAGATGTTTGGGCAACTCAAGTACTTGAAACCCTGGCAAAAAAAGGTGTTCCTTCACGAGCTGAAATTACCGATTCGGCAATGGCACAACGTGCCGAATGTGTTATGTTAAACAAGGGGCCGTATATTGAAAAAGCAGTAAAAATGTTAGATAAAATTCTGCGTAGAATGCAAAATTTCCAAAAAAAGAAAGAGACCATTCTTCCAAGATTAGAAGAAGCCCATAAATTAAATCTGTCTCACGATAAGTTTAATATTTAATTAAACAATTGTAAATGCAAGTACAAAGGCAATAACAGAAAGAATTAATCCATACATAAATACATTATAGGCAATCCTTAATAGTTTGTATTTTTTTGCTAAAACCTTCCCTAAAGAATATTGGTCTTTTATCATTGTTGAATACAGAAATTCATCATTTTTCATTAATTCTTCAACTGCCCATTTATATTCTTCATAATTCATTTTATAAAAGTTCCCAAAGAATAAAAGATTAACCTTGTTTTGTTTTATGTCTTCCTTGGTAAATTTGCCCGACGAAATGTTTGGTATGGTTGAAAGT
>JABMQB010000184.1 GCA_013203525.1 Mariniphaga sp. | reverse complement strand
CGTTTTGATGCACCCATAATATTTGTCGGATTAATGGCTTTATCAGTAGAAATCATAATAAAATTATTCACATTATATTTTATAGCCAGGTCGGCCAGTATTTTGGTCCCGCCTAAATTTACCCGAATGGCCTCATAGGGATTTGATTCCATTAAGGGCACATGTTTATATGCTGCAGCATTAAAAACAATATCTGGTTTATATTTTTCAAATACCTGCTGCATACGGTAGGTGTCCGTAATACTTGCAATAACGATGTCGAAATTTAATTTTCTATAATTCGTATTTAATTCCTGCTGAATTTTATATAAAGGTGATTCTGCCTGATCGAGCAGGATAATATGTTTTGTTTGAAATGCCATTAACTGACGCACTATTTCTGAACCAATTGACCCGGCTGCACCTGTTACCAGAATGGTGGCATTTTTAAGCCCGTTTTGTATTTTAGTTGTATCTAATTTTATACTGTCTCTACCCAATAAATCTTCGATCCTTATTTTTTTAATTTGCCCCACGTTTAATTCACCATTAATCCAGTTAGCGACAGGAGGAATTTCTTTGACAATCAATTTATGTTTCAAACATTTTTCAATGATTAAACGTTTTCGATTTATGTCAATTTTATCCTTGCTTATGGCAATTATAATTTCCGTTACATTATATTTTGGAATGATGGAATTAAAAGCTTCCCCTGATGAATAAATCGGTGTCCCGGCATTTCGTTTGTACATCATGCTTTTATTGTCGTCAATAAATCCGATCAGGTTTATATTTAGTTTATTAGCCTGTACAATAGTGTCTCGAGTGATCTGCCCCAATTCGCCGGCACCAAAAATCATTATATTTAGTTTGCCTTTATTCCCGTTTATTAATTGCAGATAAATACTTTTGATTATAATCCTGGATCCTATAAGAAAAAAAGTGGACAATACGAAATGTATACAAAGTACTGATAATGGAATATCAAGTACATGTATATTCAGTTTCCTACCTATTATGTTTAATCCAACCAGGATTAAAAAACCAATAGTCTGAGCCAAAAATAAGCTGGATGCATCCTTTAAAGTACTATGGCGGATAATACCTGCATAAGGTTTTATCAAATAGTAAATACTGGTAAAGAGAGGAATTATTATTAGGAGGTGGTTGATTTCGTGATTAAAATTGAATTGAATAAAGTCAAGGTTTAACCGTAATAAAAAAGCAATAATAAAAGTAACGGATACAACTGCCAGGTCGAATATAAGAATAAACCACCTTGGAAGGAAGCGTTTTGAAAAATAAGTTTTAAGAAGGTTTTTCATTTTAGTAAGTTTTTGGGAATGGTTTCATTTTAAATTTGAAGATCGATGTTAAATGATATTTAAAAATAAACTGGAGATATAGTGAAATGGTGAAGAGGCGAATCATTAGTTACTCCATTTTTTTGGTTGATTTATCATTGTTATTATTTGTGCTAAAATATGATCGTATTTATTAAATAATATTTCGTGCTTTTCTTCATCAATATACTTGTGTGCAATAGAAAAATCAAGCCAAACCTGGGTCTCCGCAGCTTCTGTTTCCACATCCGATAATTTAGCTACAAACGCCTTTTCATATCTTCTTTTTCTAAATGCTTCAGCTATGTTGGCACAAACAGACCTTGAACTTCGTCTTATTTGATCAGTCAAAGAATACTTTTCTTCCTTTGGATAAGTTTTTGTTAAAGCATAAATCTCCAATGCTGCCTGAAACGCATTGTTATATACATCCAGTTCTTTGTGTGTTTTAATAAGTTTCATAAATAAAATATTTTGGGTTTTACATTTTATTTTTTCTCTTTCATTCCTCACCCTTTCTCCACTTCTCTTCTTCTTCTTTACTCTACAACATTACGTCACCTTTTCACCATAAACACAAGTGATTCTTATTTTTTCAATATTAATCGAATCCTACCTTGGATTCGCAACAAAAACCGGACTACCAATTACCATCTTCTGTTGGTTGACAGAAAATCTGTTTTGGCTACTCTCAAACGAGGGGGAAATAAGTTATTTTGATTGCAAAAATGCTTCAACATCAATGCCCGCTTGATTTAAGATTGCTTTTAGTGTACTTTCTGGCATATCGTCCGAGTGGTTTGGAATGGTAGTGTACTTGTTTGTTTTATTGTTGTACCAAATTTCATGGCTCCCAGTAGCTTGCCGATGAAATTCAAAGCCTGACTTTTTAAGTTTTTTTTTATTTCACAAGATTCCGTATAAAATCTTTCAAATTTTTACGGAATGACAGCTATGTGGTAATATTTCGGATATACAATT
>JABMQB010000183.1 GCA_013203525.1 Mariniphaga sp. | reverse complement strand
CCGTATACGAGACCCGTACGTACGGTGGTGTGAGAGGCTCTCCCCGTCAGCTAACTACTGGCGGGGCAGCCTACTCGATTATCGGCTGGCTTTTTCATTTTCATTAAATACCAAAACTGGGTAAATCACTATTTGCTCAAAATACTTGAATTCAACAAGAGAAACACTTATTATTTTTCTGTTTGTTTCTTGACTAAGCAAAATATTCAAATCAAATTTAAAGTCATTTAAAACAGACTTTGCATTGTCATTGCTTACCTTGAATAATGAATTAAAACATTTTTTTATGGAAGATACTTGTGTATTATCATCAGCAATAGAATTAGGTATTTCAGTTTTTACTTTTTCAAGAACTCTTACATCTTCTGAACTCATTTCCTCATTTATGTAAACAGGAAGGTAGTTCATATGCCAACAGAATAAAAGATCAGAAAGAAATTTATCTCTTGCTGTAAATCTATCAATGTTTAAAACAAACTTATTACCTGATACTATTTCATCAGCACTATGCTGATTGATAAAATTATAAGCAATCGTAGGCAGTCCTTTTCCCCAACCGACTAATACAATTTTAACTTCATCATCAAATTTTGTTGGCATAAAAAGATATCTCGGTAACTTCCCATTATTGCTAGGTTTATTTAATGCTAAAAGAATCCTTTCTTCAGAAGAAAGTGTTTGGTTAGAATTATTATTTTTGTCATTCTCTTCTGGAGCTATAAATACCATATGTTCATCTGCTTCAAAGTCTTCATAAGGATAAACAACCAAGTCATAATTTTCTTGGTTAAATGTTTCATTTGAAGCAACTAGAAAATAGTCAAATAACCATGAAAAAGAGTTTGATAAAGAATGTATTTTTTCCTCATTATCAGAGTACAGAATACAATTCAGTCCAGAATGATTATAATAGAATTGAAACAATTCTTTCTCATATTTGGTGTACCAATGTCTTAAAAGAGGTTCTAATGCATCTGGCTTTTTGTTAATACCTTCGTAAAGTCTGTTAACTAAATTTGCGAAAGTTCTTTTTGGTGGCTTAGTTATATCTCTTCTGTCCTTGATTTTTTGTAAAAGTTCTTCTACTTCATCAGAGTGTCTCAATCGATATTTATGAATCAAATGTTGAGCTTCTTCTAAGTGTCGCTGTGCCATATCATAATCACCAGTATTGATAAGAAGCGAACCTGAATTTATCTTAGCCATAGAGGCAAATTCATGGAAAGCCGTTCCTTTTACTACATCACATACTTTCTGCCAGTTTTCAAGTGCATTTTTTCTGTTTCTAAGTTTCAGACTTAATTCCGCAATAATTAATAGTGCATTTGCATATCCTTTAATATCATTTAAGTCTTTATAAATTTTAGCTATACGTTCAAAAATATTTAAGCTCTCACGAATGTTTTCTTGTTTTGCATAAATTTCTCCAATATTGCCAAGTGTTTTAGCTCTTTTTGCTAATGATTGTTCTTTATTAAATGCTTTTTCTAATTCTAAAATAACAAATGATAAATTCCTATCTCTTGCCTCAATATTTCCTTTCTCTTCTTCTACATCGGCTATTAATCTATAGGATCTTATGAGATATTTATTTAGGCTATTTGATTTGGAAAATTTGACTAAATCCTCTAAATGCTTTTCTGCAATTTCAAACTTACCCTGCATCTTAAAAAATAGTGCAAAAGACTCTATAAAGTATGCAATTCCATGCTTGTCTTTTGTTTTTTTAATCTCTTCATACCCCTCTTTCAAAATTTGAAGTGCTAATTCTTTTTGATCTAGTGTATACGCTATCTTTGAAATAAAATCAATACATCTAGCAAGATTACTGTAGTCTTTTAATTCCGTAAAAATAGATTTTGCTTCTTCAATGTATTCTTTCCATTTACCTTCGCTATAATTTCCCTCAAAACATTCAATTTTTGTCATTTCAAAAAGGAGTTTTGCCAACTCTACCTTTTTATTCAGCTTCCTGTGCCCGTCAATGGCTTTCAAACAACATGACTTAGCTTCAATATTGTTTCCTTGTTTTTGGTATGCAAAGGTTTTATTATGATTGCCAAGCGCAATTGTATATTCACCTAATTCTTTATCGCTATCCTTTTTACTATTTGTTAGTTTTACTCCCATTTTAATAGCCTCATCCCAATATCTCAATGCCTCATCATAATGATGATGCTGTTCTTCTATATAACCAAGTATCAAATAAGCACACGCTATCTCATAATAACCATTTGTGTCTTTTGCATATTCTAAAAATTCTTTAGTATAGAGTTCTGCAGAGATATATTCTCCTAAATCGGCTTTTACTAGTCCTAAGAGTTCTTTTACATGTGCAACATCTTTATTTGAAACTGCTTTTTCAAAAACCCGGCTATTTCTTTGAGCGACCTATCTATTTTATTAGAAATGTTACGGTTCCAATTTTCCTGAACAGCCAATCTTCTAATTTGAAAAATTATGATTGTTTCATCTTTTG
>JABMQB010000182.1 GCA_013203525.1 Mariniphaga sp. | reverse complement strand
CGTACGCGAATTTAATTAAGTATTGTAAAATCGCCATGGTAGCCAATGCTCCTAAAGGCATTACGCCCCAGAAAGCTATACCAATGAATAATATAGTGTCAAATACTTGCGATGTCATTGTAGACAAATTATTTCTAAGCCACAAGTGTTTACCACTTGTCCATTCTTTAACTTTATGGAAGAACCATACATCCCAATGCTGTGATACTAAATAAGCGACCATACTTGCTAATATAATTCTAGGTACGGCTCCAAGTATTGTATTATAAGCTTCTTGATGCGGCCAAAATGGTGCAGCGGGTAATATTTTAGCTAAATAAATAAATAAAAACAATACAATATTAGATATAAATCCATACCTAACAATTTTTGCAGCAATTTTTTTTCCCCATACTTCTGAAATAACATCAGTACATAAGAAACTTACTGGGTATACGAATACTGCAGTAGTTAAAAATAAATTCATACTTAAACTCATTGTAAACAATTTTACTGCAATTACGTTTGATGTTAACAAAGCTGCGACGAATATTGATGCTAGTAACATTAGCTTGTTAACATTTCCTTTTAGTTCAATTTCATTAAACACTTTTTTCTCCTTGTTTTCTTTTTTTTTTTATATTATATGTTTCTTTACACATAATAACATAATTATTCTTTTTTTTCTTTTTTAATTATTTCTTCAGCTGCAGCTTGTGCCGCCGGTAAAGTTCTAAATTCTAAATGTTTATAATCGGGTATCCCTATGTACGTTGTGTCATGTAAATGCACGTGACTTCCTGTTACTTCAATAACAAATCTATATGTATTGTCTTCGTATACGGACGACCCTTCATATAATTGTATCCACTTCATTTTTTTTACTCCAATAACTCTAATTTTTTTGTAAGAATTCCTTTCAACATATGTTCAGGAAAATATCGAAATTTTAGATTCACTGAGTTGGATGCGCTAATTCTATAATGAGTAGTACCAAAATGAATATAGCGTCGAACAGCAATTATAGTTGCTACTTCTCCATTCATTTTACGTACATCTGATTTACTATATGCAGATTTACTATATGCAGATGCACATAATATTACTTGTTGGCCGACATGAAATTTATTCATCAAAGAAGCCAAGGCTACCATTTATCAATTTTATATGTATCATCATTAATTTCTACAATATCAAAATATAAAGCGCGAGCTTTATCATCATATAGCGTAGCATCACTATGATAGTGCCCAAAAAACCATTGTTTATATTTAAATAGATATACCTTTAATATTTCTTCAAGATATTTAGCTGTGGGGTCATTATATTTGTTCAACATTATATCTCTAAAAGATGGTTTACCAAGGATTTTATTAACCCATAGTTTTGGTGCCGCATGTGTTACAATATAGTCAACCTCTCCGTGAACAGATCGTAGCTTATCTATTCCATATTCTGTTTCTTCATGTGTTAATAATTCTTGCTGCCAATAAGATTGCCCTAATACTCTAGAATCTTTATCAATAGAAAGTGCACCACCCATAATCCAAAATATTTTATCAGCAATAGTATAGATCTCACCTCTTTCGAGGAATATTACAGAATCATTATATACTCTTACTTTACCACCAAACATTTCTGTAACAGGCGTGGCAAATATTCTATCATAATTTTCATGATTGCCAGGGACAACAAGAGTAGTATATGGTTTTTTATCGAACCAATCCATCCAGTATTTTTCATGTGCATCAGCTTCATTTCTCCAGATGAATCCAAAGTCGCCGGCAATAATTAGATAATCTTTTTTATCTAATTCATTTCCAGTTTTCCATTGTCGCGACGATAGTTTACCAATATCGTGCGCTCCGTGTGTATCTCCTGTTACAAATATTCTTTTCATTATTTATCCTATAATAAATCTATTTTTTCTTTAAGATTATTAAACATCCATTCATTATAATCATATTCACCATTATCAACTTCTAATCTATAAACATATTTTTTGAATACCGGATCATAAAAACGTTCTCTAATGGTTGTTGTTTTACCACAATATAAACTCATAGTGCTTACAAAATTTGAATCTATGTATATATCACCATTACAATTTTTCTTTTTATTATACCAAGCAAGAGATTTAATTGTTACTTTATCTTTAATTCTAAATTCTGGTTTCATTAGTTATTCCATTAATGATAATTTATATTCTAATTCAGATATTATATTTTTAACTTCAGACATAAATATGTATTCATTTCTGCAATGTGAATCTCGGCTTGTTTTAATAATATCATAATCATTAATCCAACATACAGAATAAGCTGGACTTTGATTATATGAAAAAAACTTCATTAAACCATAGCCATATTTTTTCTTATATTTTCTTCGTTTAAGTTCTCCATAAAAATAATTTTTAGTAGTCGCGATCGTGCCGGACTCCGTCTGCATTTGTGAATAATCAAACCCTGATCCATCGCCCATTAATTCTCCTCTATAATTTTTATTCTTTTCATTTTATCTAAAAAAGAATCTAAAGAATAAGTTTTACCTTTATCATCTTTAATCTTATATTCAAAAGATATTGTTTCATAATTTTCAATAATTACTTGAATATATTTCCACCCTTCTTCGGCTAATAAAGTTCCACCTAACGTAGTGTTACCTATTTCAATAGGTTCTTTATCATCAATACATAAATAATATGTCATTCTTATTTTTTCTTAAAATTAACTTCTTTTTTCCAAATCATGGCAGCCTTACGAGCAGATGGAATTTTATTTAAGATATTTTGTGCCCCAACAGGATTAGCCGAATGCACGTATACATTTGGTGCTATTTTATTTTTATGATTCAATAACCAATCAACTATGGTAATACTATCTCCGCCACTACCTAGGTCATGATCAAAAAACATATAATCGAACTGCTTATTTTTTTTAATAGTTTTAATTGCTTTATCAACTGTTTTTACTATAGTTAGTTCAGCATTAGTAAAATTTTCTTTAAACTGATTAATTCTGCTGTTGTTATCTTCTATAATTAAAATCCTTTTCATTTTTTCTCCTAATTAATAT
>JABMQB010000181.1 GCA_013203525.1 Mariniphaga sp. | reverse complement strand
TTTAGTAACCGTATATTTTCTTCAGATGTAAGAACGATATCCGAGCTTCCAATGTCATAAGTGAAGGAAACATCGGCCCCACTAATATCAGATCCGTATACCATCATCGGTAGATCATCAGGGGTTATCTTGACAGGCATTTTATTGACCGTAAGTTTTCCTTTGCCTTCTTCCCTTTTAAACATAACAAGAGGTTCAGGTGTGTTTTCCTCGGTCAGAAAGTCATATAACTCGCTCAAGGCATTGTATAACTCCATGGTAGCAGAATCAGATGTAGGATCAATGAATGGATTGATTACATAATTACCTACATCAGGGAAACTACCGGGATAGACAGGGCTATCAAATGAAATTGCATTTTCAAGTTCCAGTAAAATGGTATCAACTTCTGCATTGTAAGTTTCGAGTCCATTTGCACCCTCAACCATAATTGACACTTCATATCCGGGAATTTTCTGACCATAAAATTTGGTTACAGTATCAGCTGTAACTGATATATTTTTCTTTGTTATGTCTGTAAATAATAATGAATCCGAAGTGCCTCCATCCAAACCACTTATTGATTTTGCCGGTGTATACACTTGTATAGGTGGGTTTCCTTTAAATTTCGGAATATAAACCTCTAATTCGTTTTCACTAATATATACGGTAGGGAGTGATTTCTTTCGGAACAATACCTCAGAATCTTCTGTGAAATAATCACCTTTAATATTTAACCGGAATCGACTATCTCCTGGTATTACACCTGATTTGTTATCTAATAAGGAGATTTTAGGCATGGGTGCTGCAATGGTTAAAATGGCCTCATTGGCCTGGATAAAACCAGAACCGCTTTTGAAGTCCACACCACTATCATCCATATCCAAAGCGGTAGCACTAAATTTTGCACGAATTTCATCGGGGATTAATGGTTCTGCAACTACACTATCCAGATGATTGTAAAGATTATTGGCATTCATCAGAAGAGCTGCAACGCCGGCAGCATGCGGTGCAGATGCTGAAGTGCCGGAAAAACTAAATATTCCATTTCCTGGAGTACTTATTCCCATAAAAATCGTTGTATTTACAACACTTGGAGCTGTAAAATCAGGTTTTTGCCTTAATTCATTTTCCCCATTGATTGGTGTACCTCCTGTTGAAGAAAATGACATTAATTTAAGAGGATTATCAAATGCAGGTGTATCATCATAACGTACGGCACCCACAGTAAGTGCGCCAAGTGCATTGGCATGTCCCACAATTGTTGAGGTACCCTGAGAGTGTTCATTTATATGAAAAATATTATATCCGCGGAAAACAATATATTTAAATGGAACATTGGCTCCAGCGGTTTTGGTTATCATGATATTGGTATTTACACCATCCCTGTCAACAGTGAAGGGTAGGATTTCAATAGCATCGTCACCAGAATTGACCTTGTTGTAACCCAGTGGATTGGTACCTCCTTCAGGTGATAAATAAATATCCAGATCGGTTGCATCAGGACCAATGTTATCCCATTGAAGAACTACGGTATAATTTCCTGAGTCAAGGGAGACACTTTGATAAATATCCCCTCCACCAAAATTATGTGCCACAACGCCGGAAGGCATTCCAACAGGTGTTCCACCCGGGGAAAACGATCCTGTATAAGAAGTACTCGCAAAATTACCAGCGGCAACAAAATAGGGAACTCCCATACTATCAGCATAATCAACTGCCTGTGCTACTTCACCATCAGAAAAGAATGGTTCTGTTATGTAAGTTATGTCATCAACCAGAATATCTACTTTGTAATCGTCCACCAACTCCCTGATACCATCAGCAAAATCTCCCGGACTTATAAATCCGGTCCTGAAAAATAATTTTGCCTGGGGGGCAATATCATGTACAATTTGAAGCATGGCCCGCCCTTCATCAGTGCTTACACCGCTGTATTCTTTAACTATTTCAACCGGAATCTTGTTGTTTCCAAGACTTTCAATCCCCGGAAGATCATCATTTCTTACATCTGTAGCCGCGTCATCTCCTAATGTATTATAACTATTTGAAAGCACGCCAACCGAAACTCCCTCTCCCAAAAGAGGATATCCTTGCCGGACATAATCAGACCGCATGGAAATATCTCCCTGGGTATCGGTTGCTCCAACATTTGTTATTGCAGGATAAACCGGGCGGGCAAAATTCAAATATACCCCATAGTCATTCAGCAACAATAAATTATTAATAGGAATCCATCCGGATAAATATAAACTTGACTTTGATGTACTTTCCAATTTAAAACCTAAACCCTCCAAAATTGACAATAATCCTACATCTTTGCCAACTGCCCTAACTTCAATCAAAACTGAGTCTACTTTGATTTGAAAAATATTATCTGATTCTACATTAAAAGTGTCAGGATCCGAAATATATTTTTCAAATAATGCAGTTAATTCAGCCCCAATTAAGGATGAACTTTCAATCTTACCACCTTCCGGAGGATTATAGTATGGATTCAATCCACAAATCTTTGAGTTTTTATCTGCAATGGCTTCTAATATCTCACCATTCCCAAGAGTTACTCTCCACTTCATACGGTCAGTACCAACAAATACTTTTGATGGCAATCCATTCCCAATATGAGTTCCTTCAGTAAACTCATTTAAAGCCCATTCTTTCCCTTTGTCACCATTAAAAATTAATTGGCTCTTGTTTTTGTTAACTGAAAAAGAAGTGGTGGCCGTATATCCAAACTTAGCATTAAACCTACCATTACCGAGATCTTCAACACATTCAACAAAGATTTCGAGAGCTGGAATTTCCTGGCTAAATGCCTTTTGTGGGAATAACACCTGGACCGAAATTATTAAAACAAATGAAAAGAAGTAACAAAGTCGTAACCTTGATTTTTGTATGGGTTTAATTTTTGATTCCATTTTTGAAATTTTTAGCATAGTTAGTTTTCGAATCTTGTCTATTACTTAAATAGTATCACCTCAACTTTTTTCTTTAATAAATAATAAAAGTTCAGGAAAGGGGTTTAAAGAATCTAAATAAAAGAACTCCAAATGATACTTAAAATAAGGTTGTAATTCTGTCTATTTTTTCATGTAAATTATTCCAATAGACAATAATATTAAAAATTAGGCATATCTGGCAAAGAATGCAAAAAAATCCTACTAGCTTAGTAGTATAGATTATATAGTTTAGTTTGCTTATATTTGCAAATAGTAATTACAATTTGAGTCTAAATAATTAATATGGTGCTATTTAGATAGCATGTATATTTGCATTTTATAATAAAATATTTTTGAAAATTTGCAATGTTGATATTTTGCTTGCAAACTATTGATTTATGTCAATTTAGGTTTAATATTGTTAATTACAATTGTTTAATTAATAGAAAAATAAATTGTATAATTTAAACGAACTTGAAATTTAATCTGTAATATTTCACAAAAAACATGATTAAATTTCATCGAGAGTTCCATAC